>JBFKKS010000010.1:0-24525 GCA_041630955.1 Nevskiales bacterium | reverse complement strand
TTGACGCCATTGGCGATCACCGTGTCGTCAATGGCACCGCGGTCAACGCAGGAGTTGGCCCCGATCTCGACGTCATCACCGATACGAACGCTGCCCAATTGCGGCACTTCAGCCCAGCCGTTGTCGGTCATCGCAAGTCCACAGCCCCTCGCCCCGATCACGACGCCCGGTTGCAGCCTCACGCGTTTACCCAGTTGAACGCCATCGCAAAGTGTTACGTTGGCAATCAGACGAGCACCCTCGTCCAGTTCCGCATTCCTGCCGATAACGCATCCCGGGCCAATCTGGCAGTCAGCACCTATGCGAGCGCCTGCACCAATGATGACGCCGGCGGAGATGCAGGCAGAGGGGTGAACCTGGGCGCTTTCATCAACCGTGGCCGCAGAGTGTATCCCCGAAACAGTGGGTTGGTCGCGCCAGTCAAACAGGGCTGCTATCGCCGCGAAGTCAGCATGCGGGTTGTCACTGATCAAGGCGTTGCCTTGCCAGGCGTCGGCATCGCCGGCACCTACCACAAGGGCACCCGCCTGACTGTCAGCCAGATGCTTGCGGTATCGATCACCCGCAACGAAGCTCAGTGCATCAGCCCGGCCGGGCAAGAGCGTGCAAACACCCGTCAGGTGAAAGTCTGGATCACCCTTTAGCTTCAGACCGAACTGTGTGGCCAGATCCCCCAGGCGATAACCACGCATTGTCGTACCCGGCCCCAATTTTCTGGCGTAGCTTACTTCTTGCCCAGGGCAGCAAGTACACGCGGGGTAATGTCAACGCGACTTGAGGCATGCAAAATACCCTCAGTCAGTACGAGGTCATATCGCTCGGTCTTGACGAGATTATCAATCACCGTCTTGATCGAATCGCGCAACTTGCCCATTTCATCACGCTCTACACGGGCAACGTCTTCATTGTATTCATCCTGCAGGCGACGGAAATCACGCTGCTGGTTACGCAGGCTGTCTTCCGCACGCGCCCGGGCATCAGCGCTCATCGTGGCTGCATCGCGCTTTAGTTTCTCTGCCTCGTCAACCATCTTTTTCTGCATTGACTCCAGCTTGGTTCGGCGACCTGAGAACTCACGATCCATCCGCTTGCGCGCCGCAGCAGCCTGCGGGGCTTCTGCAAGAAGTTTGGGAATATTGACTACCACGACCTTCAGTTCAGCCATTGCCTGGCCACTCTGCATCATGCCCATGGCCAGCACACAACCAAGCAATACTTTCTGCATGGTTTTCGTCATTGTTAGTCGCTTCATTTTTGAACAATCCTGATTCATGATTAATTAAAAGCCCAGACCAAAGGAGATCTGGAAACGGTCTTCTTCATCCATGCTCTGGGTTTCCAGAGGCACGGCATAGCTGATCTTGAGCAGTCCGAAGAATGGCGTAAACCAGTACACAGCCACGCCGGTTGAACTGCGAATTTCACCAAGGTCAAAATCCTCAGCCTCGGCAAAAACGTTGCCTGCATCATAGAACAGGGCTAAACGTGTGGATTTACCATCCGATTCGAGAAACGGCATTGGAACAAAGAGTTCTGTTTGCAGTGTCGTTTTGAGTTTGCCGCCATAGGGATTATTGAACGGCGTATCACGCGGACCAACCGAGCCGTCCCTGAAGCCACGAACCGAGTCCGCGCCACCTGCAAAGAAATGCTCGTAGGGAGGGATGTCGTCATTATCACCGTAGCCATTCGCATACGAAATGTTGCCACGTAACTCAATGGTCCACTTCCTGCCAAACGTCATCAGTTGCTGATGCTGATACGTCAGTCGGTAAAACTCCAGGTCACTACCTGGCAGGCTAATATCGAAATTGACCCTGTTAAGCATGCCACGTCGCGCGAAGATGGTGCGGTCTCGGGTATCCCTCGCCCAACCCGTGCGTAATTCGTAGTTGGTGAAGACGGTTCCGTTTTCAAGCAGGAATTGCAAGATTTCATTAGAAGAACCGCCGGCAAATGAGGACACGGCTGTTCGGTCAATGCCGCCGCCGATACGTACACTCGAATACTCGGATAGAGGCAATCCGTAGGTCAGTGAAGCGCCCACTGCATTAGTGTCAAAGCCAGAGGAGAAGCGAACCACTTGTTCGGATTCCCTGTAGAACAGATTGATAGTTCGGCTAACTCCGTCGTCGGTCGCGTAAGGGTCTGTCCATGAAGCGTTCAGAAGGTTTGAGAATTCGTTGTTCTCAGCCTGGAAGGAAACGCGATCGCCGGTTCCGCGGAAGTTGCTATGTGAAAGGCTGCCGTTTATCAGGAAGCCCGAAGCATCTGAAAAGCCAACACCAACCTGTACCTGCCCGGCCGGACGTTCCTTGATCTTGAAGTCGATATCGACCAGGTCTTCAGTACCGGGTACAGGCTCTGTCTCAACCTCGGCTTCTTCCACAAATGCTAGGCGCTGCAGGCGCTCACGTGAGCGCTCCACCCCGACCCTCGAAAAGGTCGCGCCTTCAAGCTGGCGCATCTCACGACGCAGTGTTTCATCATTGGTTGCAGTATGTCCCTCGAAGTTGATGCTGCGCACATAGACCCGCTTGCCAGGTTTGACCACGAAACGAATCAAAACCTGGTTCTTTTCATCGTCGACCTCCGGCACGGGGTCAACCTTGGCGAAAGCATAGCCCTCATCAGCCAGTCGTGAACTGATGCGATTGCCACTGTCTGTGGTCTGCTTGCGCGAGAAGGTTGAACCCGGTTGTACGGTAATCAGACGACGGAGGAAATTTTCATTGAGAATCAGATCACCGTTCAGGCTGTACTCGGAAACGGTGTAAACCTCACCCTCCTCGATGTTGATCGTGACGCTGATATCCCTGCGATTGGCACTCAGGGCGACTTGCACCGACCCTACTTCAAAACGCAGGTAACCGCGATCCTGGTAAAACGAGCTGAGTTTTTCCAGATCACCCAGTAGCTTTTCCTTGGAATAACGGTTCGACTTCTGAAACAGCGAAATCATACGCGTCGGACGCAGTTCGAAGTCGTCCATCAGTTCCTTGTCATCGAAGGTCTGGTTGCCAACAATGTTGATTTTGCTGATCTTGGCGACCGGGCCTTCCTTGACCTGGATATCAATCTTGACGCGATTCTCACCCTCGTCTTCTACCTTGGTATCAATGCGTACGCTGTAATAGCCATTGGCGTAGTACTGGCGCTGCAATTCCTGCTGCACCTGATCCAGCAGATCGCGCCGGAACAGTTCACCTTCAGCCAGTCCAGCCTCAGCCAGACCCTTCTTGATGTCATCACCACCGAGTTGCTTGTTGCCCTCGATATTAAAGCTCGATATCGCTGGACGCTCCCGCACGCGCACGACCAGTACATCGCCATCTCGCTCGAAGCCCACATCCTGGAACAGCCCGGTGTCATACAGCGCGCGAATACCCGCGCGGCCAGTGTCACTGTTTAGTTCATCACCCACTGAGAACGGCAGATAAGTCAGCACAGTGCCGAGTTCCAGGCGTTGTAGCCCCTCTACCCGAATATCGGAAATGATGAAACTGTTGAAGGCCTGCGTCGGCATCATGGCCACCGCCAGTAGCACCGTTGCCATAAGACGTCTAAAAATTAAGCGCACGCTGTTTCCTTGCCCTTGCCTTTACGGCGAATCAGTTATCCCCTGCCAAACAGCAGGGTTATGTCGTTATACATGGCCACCACCATCAACATCAGCAACAGGGCCATGCCAATCCGCAGGCCCATGGCCTGCATCTCCTCCGACAGTGGCTTCCCGCGCACGCCTTCAATGGCGTAATACAACAGGTGGCCACCATCCAAAATCGGTACTGGTAACAGGTTTAGCACCCCCAGGCTGACACTCACCAGTGCCAGAAAGCTGAGATAAACCTCAAAACCAATGCTCGCGCTCTGTCCTGCATATGTCGCTATTTGCAGGGGCCCGCTGACATTTTTCCAGGAGACCTCTCCAACCAACATCTCTCCCAGCATCCGCAATGTCAGCCAGGACATGTCCCAAGTACGACGTATCGCTTCTGGCACAGCCGCCAAAGGCGATAAACGATACTCGGCGCGCAAATCCTGCCATATCTGGGGATCGACATCTACGCCTGCCCCCAATCGCCCTCGCCTGACAGCGCCGCTCTCTATGCTGCCCAGGCGCAGATTCACTAGAAACTCACCGCCCCTACGCTGAATTCGCATTTTGACATCTGTATCCGGGTTGGCGGCAATCAACTGCACCAATGCGCTCCAGTCGTCTATCTCCTGTCCATTGAAAGCCCTGATCAGGTCCCCTACCTGCAAGCCGGCCCTGTCTGCAGCTTCACCGGGAACGACCTCTCCTATCAGGGGGGGAATGCGTGGCCGAAAAGGCTGCAACCCCAGCGCATTGAATAAACGCTCTGGATCCGCGCTAACGTCATCCAGCGGTACCCGCACTGTCTGCTGCACCGACTCGCGCAGGATCGTCAGGGTGAGGCTTTCACCATCTAGCGCGTCCTTGAGCAAATGGATGCGAAGTTCCTGCCACGTTGCTATGGGACGGTCATTGACTGATAAAACCTCGTCGCCTGCGCGCAGGCCGGCGCTATAGGCCAGGCTATCGGCAGGCGGCTGGCTGAGCAATGGGCGCAGGCCTTCTGTTCCGGCGACCAGAACCATCCAGTAAAGCAGCATGGCCAGCAAAAAGTTTACCGCTGGACCCGCAGCAACTATCAGGCTGCGCTTCCATAGGGCCTGGGTGTTGAAAGCCAGGTCGCGCTGGCTGGCTGGTACCGGCCCCTCGCGTTCGTCCAGCATTTTTACATAGCCGCCCAGGGGAATCGCTGAAATCCAGTATTCCGTCCCGTTATGAACCTTGCCCCAGAGCTTTGGCCCGAAACCTATGGAAAAGCGCAGTACCCGTACACCGAGACGGCGGGCTGTCCAGAAATGGCCATACTCATGTACAGCCACCAGCAGCGCGATGGCGCCAATAAACGCCAAAATAGTCTGTAGGAGGTCAAACATAACTGAATTTATTCACAAATCAGGCTCTCGGTAAAAACACGTGCCCAATTATCGACTGCCAGTACGGCTGTCAGTTCATTGGATGGCGAATGCATGTATTCACTTGCCTGATGCGCATGCAGGCATTTATCTATCAATTCGGGAATGCGCGTATAGGCAATGCGCTTCCCAAGAAAGGCTTCTACTGCTATCTCGTTGGCGGCATTAAGCACGGTCGGCGCGACGCCCCCAGCCTTTAGTGCCTCACCTGCTAATCGAATACAGGGATAACGTTCTGCATCTACTTCTCGAAATTCCAGTTGCCCCAACGTCTCCAGATCAAGCGGCGCGACACCCGAAGTTATACGCTCGGGCCATCCCAGTGCCTGGGCTATGGGCGTGCGCATATCCGGTTGCCCCATCTGCGCAAGCACCGAACCATCTACATACTCGACCATAGAATGCACGATACTCTGGGGATGTAGCACTACACGTATCTGCTCAGGACTCAGGTCGAATAGCCATGCCGCCTCGATCATCTCCAGCCCCTTGTTCATCATGCTGGCAGAGTCAACCGAGATTTTAGGCCCCATCTCCCAGTTCGGGTGCCGTATCGCCTCTTCCGGCGTCACCGATGAAAGCGTCTCCACCGGGCGGTCACGAAACGGGCCACCGGATGCAGTAAGCATGATGCGTGTAATGCCGCGTGGGGTCGCACCGCAACGGTAACCACCCGGTAGGCATTGAAAAATGGCGTTGTGCTCGCTATCCAGGGGAATCAGTTCGGCCTTGCTGGCTTTCAGCGCGGGCATCACGATGGCACCTGCCATGACAAGCGGCTCTTTGTTTGCCAACAGGACTCGCTTGCCCGCCTCGACCGCCGCAAGCACGGGGAGCAATCCGGCAGCACCTACGATGCCAGCGACCACCTGGTCGGTGTCTGCATCACTGACAACCTGCGCCAAACCTTCTTCGCCTGCCAGCACTTCACAATTCACAGCGGCATCGGCCAGTAACTGCTTCAGCTGACTGGCTGCCTGCGCACTACCCGCCACCGCATAACGGGGCCGGTGCCTGGCACAAAGTGCGGCCAGTTCAGACATGCGACTTTGCGCACTAAGGGCATGAATCAGGAACCGATCGGGATGGCGTGAAGCCACATCCAAGGTGTTAAGTCCGATGGTGCCCGTCGCACCGAGCACGACCAGCTTCTGTGGCGGCTGCTTTTGCATCAGATTTTAAGCAGTATCAGTCCCAGCAGAAAGACGGGGGCGGCGGCTGTTACACTGTCGATTCGGTCCAGCATACCGCCGTGTCCCGGGAAGATCTGACCGCTGTCTTTTACGCCGGCATGGCGCTTGAACATGCTCTCGCTCAGATCGCCCACTATCGACACACTGGCGACCAGCAGGCCAAGCAGCACAAACACCGCCGCATTGATGCCTGATAAGTCGAATACATACCAGGCACCCAGCATGGCCAGCACACTACTACAGGCCAGGCCACCCATAACGCCTTCCCATGTTTTGCCCGGACTGACCTTGGGCGCGAGCTTATTACGGCCAAACGCTCGACCTGCAAAATAGGCGCCCGTATCCGCTGACCATATGATCACCAATACCGACATCAGGCGCAGCGGCCCGTTATCACCCATGGATTGCAGATAGCAAAGTGCAACGAATGTGGGCTGCAGGGTAAATAGTCCTATGAGCCCTTTCACCACTGTGCGCGATTGATCAGCGGTGAGCCCCTTCGGATAGATAATTATCCAGACCAGTGCCGCCAGCCACCACAGTGCTGCCGCCTCAAGGATCATAAACCGTAAGAAGCTGTCTTCACGCAGGTACCATAACAATGCGAATCCAGCCGCATTCAGGATCACGTATAAAGCCCGCATTATGGGACTGATACGCATGAATCCACCCCACTCCCACGCGCCAATTCCCAGGCAAAGCGCCATCAATACGGCAAAGCCGTCGGCGGGTAGATAGAAAATGGCAGCGAGAACCAACGGCACCAGAACGATCGCTGTAAGCAACCTTGTCAGCATGTATTTCCCCCTGTCTGACTTGTGGCTTGACCACGCCTGGCTGTGTCACCGGCGGGTTGAGTTGCGGGCACTTCTCCGAAGCGCCTCTGGCGTCCTGCATACCATTGCAGGGCCCTGTTATATTCTGCGACATCAAAGTCTGGCCACAGGGTTTCACAAAAATACAGCTCTGTGTAAGCCATTTGCCAAAGCAGGAAATTGCTTATTCGCTGTTCACCGCCAGTACGAATAAGCAGATCAGGATCGGGCACACCGGCCAGGCTCAGATAATGCCCAAGTGCTGATTCATCGATATCCTCTGCATTTATTGCGCCACTTACGGCCTCTTGAGCGAGCCTGCGAGCTGCCTGGGTCAGGTCCCAGCGGCCACCATAACCCACTGCTATAAAGGCCTGTAATTTATGATTTGATTGGGTGAGCTGCTCGGCATTCTGCATCTCATCACGTAATGCTGCGGAGAAGCCTTCACGGCTTCCTATAAAGCGCAGACATACGCCATTTTCATTGAGCTCCTTCACCTCACGTCTGAGCGCGCGCAGGAACAGTTCCATCAATGTCGATACTTCCTCTGCCGGGCGATTCCAGTTTTCACTACTAAATGCGAAGACGGTGAGGTATTGGATTCCACGACGGTAGGTTTCTTCGATAATGCTGCGCACAGATCGGGCGCCTGCACGATGCCCCGCGCTTCGCCTTTTATGACGCTGCTGGGCCCAGCGGCCGTTGCCATCCATAATGATGGCCACATGCCGAGGCACGTTCCCTTCGCCAATAACTGCTTCAGGGCAATCTGGTTTCGTCATTCAGGGCTAGCATGACGCCCTAAATGGACATCATCTCCTCTTCTTTGGCCTTGAGGATTTCGTCGATCTCTTCGATGTACTTGTCCGTCAGGTTCTGGATCTCGGTGGCGGCACGGCGTTCCTCATCTTCACTGATCATTTTCTCCTTGACCAGTTCCTTGAGATCACTATTCGCGTCTCTTCGCACATTCCGGACCGAAACACGCCCTGCCTCTGCCTCATTCCGTACCACGCGAACCAGATCACGCCGTCGCTCTTCCGTCAGTTGGGGTAAAACTATCCTGATAACGGTTCCCGCAGTAGATGGGTTCAGACCCAAATCTGAAGCCATTATGGCCTTTTCAACGACAGGCACCATGGGTTTTTCCCACGGGGTGACACTCAGCGTGCGCGCGTCTTCCACACTCAGGTTGGCAACCTGATTAAGCGGAACGTCAGAACCGTAGTACGAGACCGTCACATGATCCAGCAAACTGGTATGGGCACGACCGGTGCGGATCTTGGAAAACTGCTGCTGCATCGCTGCAACACTCTTTTGCATGCGTGAGGCGGCATCTGCCTTGATCTCATTAATCATTCTTAACCTTGTTAAATCTGGTGATCGATATAGGGGAGGTTTTTAGTTAACTAAAGTGCCGACATTGTCCGCACCCATCGCAATCTTCATCAAGCCCCCAGCCTGGCCCATGTCATAGACCCGCAGTGGCAGCTTGTTATCTCGACACAGAACAATCGCTGTCGTATCCATAACACCAAGACGTTGGTCCAGTACCTCCTGGTAACCGAGTTCGGTATACCGGGTCGCCTGCGGGTTCTTGACTGGATCGTCACTGTATACGCCGTCCACCTTGGTGGCCTTCAGCAGCAGGTTCGCTCCAAGCTCAACTGCGCGCAGACTGGCAGCAGAATCAGTCGTAAAAAATGGATTGCCTGTGCCAGCGACGAGCACCACCACCCTGTTTTTTTCCAGATGGCGTACGGCCCGACGGCGAATGTACTCTTCGCAGACCTGGTTTATCCGAATGGCAGACATGACACGGCAAAGCTGGCCATTACGCTCAAGTCCGTCCTGCAGCGCCAACCCATTGATGACCGTGGCCAGCATTCCCATCTGGTCTCCGGTCACCCTGTCCATGCCGCCACCGGCCAGTCCAGCGCCACGGAAAATATTGCCGCCACCAACCACCACGGCCACCTGTACACCTGCTTTGACTACGTCACTGATCTCCTTGGCCAGTCGTTGGATCACTGCAGGGTCAATACCATAATCGGCATCACCCATCAGGGCTTCACCACTCAGTTTTAGAAGAATACGTTTATAGGCAAGTTGTTTGGTTTCAGACATAACAGGCCAGAGCATAAAAAGGTGACCAATTGTACAGGAACCGATGAGGAAATCCGGACGTGAACCTCATGCAATATGAATGAAATATCAATCCTGTGGTGATTTTCATTGTGCGGATATGTTTAGGCCCCGATAACGGGGCCTAATGACATCGACAAATTAAAGCCAAATTGGCAATGATCAGGTCGCAGCTGCCTCTGCCTGTGCACGGACTTCCTCAGCAAAGTCGGTTGCTTCCCTTTCAATGCCCTCGCCAACCTCATAGCGGACTGCTGCTGTAACCTGCGCGCCGGCAGATTTCAGCAATTGCGCTACTGTCTGATCCGGATCCTTGACGAAAGGCTGACCCAGGAGAGTAATCTCGGCCAGGTACTTGCGCAGCTTTCCCTCTACCATCTTTTCAATAATTTCTTGTGGCTTGCCGCTGTCTGCAGCCTGTGCCACAAGGATTTCCCGTTCTTTGTCACGCTCTTCAGCGGGCACATCTGCCTCACTGATGTATTTGGGGTTCGTAGCAGCAATATGCATGGCTATATCGCGCGCCAATTCCTCGCTACCATTCTCAACAGCCACAAGCACACCAATTCGGCTTCCATGCAAGTAGCTGGCAAGCTGCCCACCATTGGCCTCTACACGTGCAAAACGACGCACGCCCATGTTCTCGCCGAGCTTGGCGATCAGGGCACGGCGCTTCTCATCAATTGTTTCAGAATCTATCTGACAATTTAAAAGCGCATCGACGTCAGATGGGGATTGATCAAGGGCAGCCTGTGCAACTGCCTGGGAGAAGGCGATAAAATTATCGTCTTTACCCACAAAGTCAGTTTCACAGTTAACCTCAACCAGTACAGCATGGCTGCCATCGGCACTCTGCGTAGATACGACGACCCCCTCTGCCGCTGTCCGGTCAGCCTTCTTGTCTGCCTTGGCCTGACCTTCCTTACGCATTTTTTCAATCGCAGCTTCAATATCACCTGCGGTATCAACTAATGCTCGTTTGCATTCCATCATGCCCGCGCCAGTACGCTCGCGCAGTTCTTTCACCAAAGCGGCGGTGATTGACATTTTCTACTCTCCTACTTGTCTTCGTCTGAGGCTGGGTTTGATTCTGCCGGGGCTTCTGAAGCTTCAGAAGCAGGTTCTGCTGCTGCGGCTTCCGCTTCTGGCTTGGCTTCCTCAGCACCGGCATCAGATACAGCCTCGTCTTCCGTCTTGGCTTTACGTGTGCGCACACGGGTTTTGGGCTTGGCTTTTTCTTCCTCGCTCACTTCGACAAAGTCGTCAGCCTTGGCAGCCACAGTCACAGAACCGCGTCCGTCAAGCACAGCATCAGCGATAACACTGGTGTAAACGCGAATGGCTCGGATGGCATCGTCGTTACCCGGAATAACGCAAGCCATTCCCTCTGGCGAGCAGTTGGTATCAACAACAGCGACGACCGGGATACCCAGTTTGCGTGCTTCCGCAACTGCATTTTTCTCATAGCCGACATCAACTATGAAAAGGGCATCAGGCAAACTCTGCATTTCCTTGATACCACCCAGACTGCGTGAAAGCTTGTCCATTTCGCGCGTCAACATGAGTTGTTCTTTCTTGGTCAGGCGCTTGATGCTGCCATCTTCGACCATGCCTTCAAGTTCAACCAGGCGCTTGATGGATTCCTTCACAGTCTTGAAGTTAGTCAGCATGCCGCCCAACCAGCGATGGTTCACATAGGGCATGCCACAGCGCTGGGCTTCAGTTTCTATGATGTCGCGTGCAGCACGCTTGGTGCCAACGAACATAACCTTGCCGCCACTGGCAGCGAGACGACTGATGTAGCTGTGCGCGTCGCGCAGCATCGGCAGCGTTTCTTCAAGGTTGATGATATGGATTTTGTTGCGATGGCCGAAAATGTAGGGGGCCATCTTGGGGTCCCAGTAACGGGTACGATGTCCAAAGTGGGCACCCGCTTCCAGCAACTCGCGCATGGTGACTTGCGTCATGTGTAACTCCTTTTGGGGTTGAGCCTCCACACACCCCATACGGCCACCCACTTTGTGGGCACCCAACCGCATGTGTCGGTGTGTGTGCGAATTATGGTTACATGGTCAGACAACCTGCCCGTGTAACCGGTTAGTTCGATTTCTGCGACAAGACAGGATGAAGTAAATATCCGCCCTTTCGTTGTAAATCGAGGGCGCGCTTTATACCATAACGCGCCCTTGTGGACAATCATTCGCCCCCAAACCGGTATGCAGCCTACCGGTTCACCCCAGCCGTTCAGGCCCAGGACCATTCATGACAGTGACCATCAAGACCCCCGAAGAACAGCAAGCCATGCGCGTCGCCGGGCGCCTTGCCGCCGAGGTGCTGGAAATGATCGGTGCGCATGTGAAGCCAGGCGTAACTACCGATGAACTGAACCAGCTTTGTCATAGTCACATCACTGAGCGACAAAAAGCCATACCCGCACCCTTGAATTATGGCGGCGCGCCGGGACGCGACCCATTTCCCAAGTCGGTCTGCACCTCGGTTAATCATGTGGTTTGCCACGGCATTCCGGGCGATAAGCGCTTGAAGAAAGGGGATGCAGTGAACATTGACGTCACTGTCATCAAGGATGGTTTTCATGGTGATACCAGCAAAATGTTCTTTGTAGGCCAGCCTTCGGTTCAGGCAAAACGTTTATCTGACACGGCATATGAGGCCATGTGGAGAGGGATCGAACTGGTCAAACCCGGAGCAAGGCTGGGGGACATCGGCGCGACCATCCAGCAGCTAGCGGAATCAAGGGGTTATTCCGTGGTCCGCGAATACTGTGGCCACGGTATTGGTCGCCAGTTTCATGAGGATCCGCAGGTTTTACATTATGGTCGTGCCGGCACCGGCATGGTCCTAGAACCAGGCATGACCTTCACTATCGAGCCAATGGTGAACGCCGGCAAGAAGGATGTGCGCCTGCTGCCTGACGGCTGGACCGTTGTGACAAAGGACCACTCCCTGTCGGCGCAATGGGAACATACCGTGCTGGTGACCGACCAGGGTTTTGAGGTGCTGACCCTTCGTAAAGAAGAACATAGCCTGTGAACAAGAGCCTTCCTTCCGGCGCGTCAGACCTCTTTGCAACCAATCTCTGGAGCGAATTGGACCAGCGTGTCACTGCCGCTGCCGCTAGCGGTGATATCAGCGCTTATAAAGCCTGTCTGAACTGGGGGCGTGATGCCTTGTACGAAGGTTTTACGACAGGAGTGGCCGTCAGCGACCTGGTGCGTGCGAGAGCACACCTGGTGGATGCCGTGCTCTGCGCGGCCTGGCAGCAATACCTTGGAACGCATACGGAGGCACTGGCCCTGGTTGCTGCGGGCGGCTATGGCCGCAGTGAGCTACTTCCCTATTCCGACATTGACCTGCTCATCCTGCACGGCGATGAGCTCACTGCCGAGCAGTCCAGTGCATTACAGGGCTTTCTGACCTTCTTGTGGGATATCGGACTTGAAGTTGGCCAAAGCGTCCGCACAGCTGAGGATTGTGCCTCTCAGGCGATCAATGATCTGACTGTGATGACCAATATGCTGGAAGCGCGCCTGTTAGTTGGTGACCCAACGCTTTTCGGCAGCATGCGCAATGCAATTGATGCGGAGAATATCTGGCCCGTAGACCGCTTCTTTGCCGGTAAAATCAAGGAACAGAAAGAGCGTCATGCGAAATTTGACGACACTGCCTATAAGGTTGAGCCCAACGTCAAGGAAAGCCCCGGCGGGCTGAGAGATATCCAGACGATTGCCTGGGTCGCCAAGCGTCATTTCGATGCGCAATCACTTGGTGACCTGGTTGAACACGGCTTTTTGAGTGAGCAGGAATACCAGGAACTCTCCGAAGGACAGGCATTCCTGTGGCGCGTTCGCTTCGCGCTGCACATGCTCAATGAACGGCGCGAGGATCGCTTACTGTTCGATCACCAGATGAAGGTAGCCAAACTCTTTGGTTATGCCGATGACAGACACAATCTGGCGGTTGAACAGTTCATGCAGCGCTACTACCGCACTATCAAAGGCTTGTCATGCCTCAATGACTTGCTGCTGCAGTTGTTTGAGGAAGCCATCCTGCACGCCGATGATACGGCAGAACCGAAGCCGATCAACCGCCGATTCCAGTCGCGCCATGGTTTCATCGAGGTAACAAATGATCAGGTTTTCCAGCAGACGCCCTTTGCCTTGCTGGAAATTTTCTACCTTATGCAACAGGACCGTGACCTCGTCGGGATAAGGGCCGAGACGCTACGGCTCATTCGTCGCAGTCGTGGCTTAATCGACGCCAGTTTCCGCGATGACATACGCGCTCGAAGCTTTTTCATGGAGATACTGCGAACCGGTGACGGCCTGACTCGTGCACTACGGCGCATGAATCGATATGGTCTCCTGGGGCGGTATCTGCCTGCCTTTGGACAGGTCATCGGACGCATGCAGTATGACCTGTTTCATACCCTGACTGTGGATGAGCACACCCTGTTCGTGGTGCGGAATCTGCGCCGTATGGCAATGCAGCGTTTTGCCGATGAATTGCCCTTCTGCCACGAGATCATGCAACGCATCCCCAAGCCAGAATTACTTTACCTGGGGGGGATGTTTCATGACATTGCCAAGGGCCGCGGTGGAGACCATTCTGAATTGGGGGCAGTTGATGCAAGAGAATTTGCTCTCGCCCACGGCCTGTCAGGCTATGACAGCAACCTGATTGCCTGGCTGGTACAGCAGCATCTACTGATGTCCATGACTGCGCAACGCAAGGACATCAGCGACCCCGACGTTATTCACGAATTCGCCAGCAAGGTAGGCGACAGGTCCAGACTGGATTACCTCTACCTTCTCACTGTGGCCGATATCCGCGCCACCAATCCTAACCTGTGGAATTCATGGCGAGAGACGCTGCTGACTGATCTCTACAAGCACACGGCCCGAAGTCTGGAGCGCGGACTTCACGACCCAATCCGTGAGCAGGAACTTATCAGCGAAACCCAGCTGGAGGCACGCAAAATACTACAGGCAAGAGGCCTGTCTGACGCCGCAATTGATGCCGTATGGGCCAGGGTTGAACCGGATTACTTCCGACGCGCAACGCCACAGGATATCGCCTGGGCAACGGCTGGTATTCATGGCACCAGTGACGCGGATTTGCCGCTGGTGGAAGTTGATGCCACTTCTCAACAAGGCACGACAGTATTTGTATACACACGCGACGAAGACTATCTGTTCGGCTTGATCACCGGTGTGCTGGCGCAACTCGGGCTCACCATTCTGGATGCACGCCTGTCAGCCACAGCAGACCAGTTCACCCTCGATAGCTACGTCGTTACTGAAAGTGACGGACAACGCCTGCAGGAGGGCGCACGCCTGGAAGAAATCCGCGGCGCACTGCGTAAGGCCCTGCGAAATCCAGACCATCCACCAACAAGGGTGCGTCAGCATGTACCACGTCAGCTGAAACACTTCTCGGTACCCACACAGGTCCACTTCAGTCTTGATGAAAATAGACAACACACCATCATGGAACTGGTCACCGCCGACCGCCCTGGCCTGCTGTCAACCGTTGGACAGGTATTCAGACAACATAAAATCCTTGTCCACGCGGCTAAAATCGGCACCATAGGCGAGCGAGCGGAAGACGTTTTTTTCATCACCACCCACAAGCACAAACCGCTACAGGACCCGGCGCTGTTCAACCTGTTGCGTCATGAATTGGCCAAGGCTCTGGATCGCGACGGCAGCAAGGACTAGCCGCAATGAACCCGAGTCTGCAAAAGTTACAGCCATACCCGTTTGAACGTCTGGCACAGTTATTACAGGGGCTGACGCCTTCAGCCGACATGGCAGAGATTTCCCTTGCTATTGGCGAGCCCAAGCACCCGGTACCCGGCTTTATTCTTGATAGCCTGCAGCAGGCCCTGCCGGGCATCGGACAGTACCCCAACAGCCTAGGGAGCAATGCCCTGCGTGAGAGTATTGCAAGCTGGTTAAGCAGGCGTTTTGGACTCGGCCCAGCGGGCATTGACCCGGCAACCCAGGTTTTACCTGTTGCGGGCACGCGTGAAGCTTTGTTCGCCTTCGCCCAGACCGTGGTTGATCGAAGCCAGACAGCCACCGTTCTGATGCCCAATCCGTTCTACCAGATCTATGAAGGTGCCTCCCTGCTCGCCGGGGCAGTGCCGGTATTCATCGCCAACGATCCACAGAACCCCAATTATCCGGATTTTGCCTCAGTTACCGATGCCCAGTGGCGTGACTGCCAGTTGCTCTATATTTGCAGCCCGGGTAACCCGACTGGGAGCATCCTGTCGCTATCCCAATTACAGAACCTGATACATCTCGCCCATAAGCATGATTTCATCATTGCCTCGGATGAGTGTTACAGCGAAATCTATTTAGACGAGACCAAACCCCCGCCCGGTCTTTTACAGGCTGCTCACTCTATGGGCGTCGATGACTACTCACGCTGCGTGGTATTTCATAGCCTGTCTAAGCGATCAAACGTGCCGGGCATGCGTTCCGGGTTTGTCGCTGGTGATGCGCGGATTCTGGAGCAGTTCCGCCGCTACCGAACCTATCACGGCTGCACAATGAGTCCTGCTGTGCAGGCTGCCAGTGCCGCAGCCTGGTCCGATGAGCATCATGTCAAAGCTAATCGTCTGCTTTATAAGCAAAAATTTGACCTATTCCTGGCAACACTGGATGCTCCCAGCCTTAACGGTGCAATTGAAATTAGCCCACCCAGCGCCAGCTTCTACCTGTGGCCCCGTCTGCATAGCGAGTTGTGCGATGACGCAAGCCTTACCCAGAAACTTTACGCGGACTATTTCCTGCGGGTTGTGCCGGGTCGTTTTTTGGCCCGCGAAGTAGACGGTATTAACCCCGGCATTAACCATATTCGCATCTCTCTGGTCGCACCATTGGAGGAGTGCCGTACTGCAGCACAGCGATTTAGAAGCTGTCTGCTTGATTTTGACAAGGCAGTCTGACGCTCGGCACGTTAAACTAGCGCCCGAAACATCAGTAAACGCAACTTAAAGCCTATTCAATACATTAAAAAGTGCATTTAATACTATGAGTAATATAGAGAATATTATCGAGAACGCATTCGAGATCCGCGACCAGATAACCCCCGCACACTGCGAACCCGAAACCCGTGCCGCAATACTGGAGGCCATTGAGCAACTCGATAAAGGCAAGGCCCGGGTAGCGGAAAAACAGGGCAATGAGTGGGTCGTCAACGAATGGCTCAAAAAAGCCGTTCTGCTTTATTTCAGGCTGCATGACAATGTCGTGGTGGACGGCGCCGAAACCCGCTACTTTGACAAGGTGCCCAGCAAGTTTGCCGATTACGATGCAGATGACTTCGCCGAGCAGGGTGCGCGTGTTGTGCCACCGGCATCTGTACGCAAGGGCGCATTTATCGCTCCCAATGCCGTCCTTATGCCCTCTTACGTGAACATAGGCGCCTACGTGGATAGCGGCAGCATGGTCGATACCTGGGCTACTGTTGGCTCCTGTGCACAGATTGGCAAAAATGTGCACCTCTCTGGTGGGGTTGGCATCGGTGGTGTACTGGAACCCCTGCAGGCAAGCCCAACCATCATCGAGGATGATTGCTTTATTGGGGCACGTTCCGAAGTCGTTGAAGGCGTAATCGTGGAAACGGGGTCCGTTTTGTCGATGGGCGTCTTCATCAGTCAAAGCACCCCGATATATAACCGTGAGAACGGTGAGATCACCTATGGACGCGTACCCGCAGGCAGCGTTGTTGTCGCTGGTTCTTTGCCCAAGAATGGTCCCGGGGGCACTTACAACCTGAATTGCGCCATTATCGTCAAGCGTGTTGATGCCCGTACGCGCGGCAAGGTAGGCATCAACGAGCTATTGCGGAATATCGACTGAGAAGGTCATACAACCATGAAGAAGACCCTCTACGGTCTGAAAAACTGTGACAGTTGCCGCAATGCCAGTCGGTGGCTTACAGAACAGAACATACAGGTTGATCTGCATGACCTGCGACGCGACGGTTTGCCACCTCATCTGCTGGATCTGTGGCTGGCAGACTTGGGCTGGGAATCACTTCTTAACCGGCGCAGCACTACTTGGCGAGAACTCAATCTCACGGACTGTGAGGACCTTGATATCGAGAAGGTTCGCCAGCTAATGGCGAGCCACCCTACTCTCATCAAGCGTCCGGTAGTATCGCTAAATGGCCGCTGGGTAGCAGGATTCAGTGAAGCACGTTATGCAACGCTGCTTGCCGGTGCTTAGCAGCCTGGCCGGCAAGACAGTTACACTAGTGCCATGACCAGCACTACTCTCGAACTCGCCAAACAGCTGATCAGCCTGCACTCGGTAACACCACAGGATGCGGGCTGCCAAGCCCTGATGGGTGAACGATTAGCAGCCTGTGGTTTTAATCTTGAGCCGATGCCTTTTGGAGAGGTAACGAATCTCTGGGCCAGGCGTGGCACAGACGGCCCGCTGCTCGTATTTGCCGGCCATACTGATGTGGTACCAACCGGGCCAATCGAACAATGGCGTTCCCACCCATTTGAACCCGTAGTCCGGGATGGGGTTCTCTACGGTCGTGGCGCAGCTGATATGAAAGGCAGTCTAGCTGCGATGATTACGGCCGTAGAGGCGTTTGTGGCTAGCCAACCGGATCATCAGGGAAGTATTGGTTTTCTGATCACCAGTGATGAAGAGGGGACGGCTACTGACGGCACAGTACGTGTCGTCGAAACGCTGCAGTCACGTGACGAGCGTATTGACTGGTGCATAGTTGGCGAACCCTCCAGCAGTCATGAACTGGGCGATGTCATCAAAAACGGGCGACGTGGGTCGCTTAATGGATTGGCGACCATACGTGGCTGCCAGGGCCACGTGGCCTATCCGCAACTGGCCGATAACCCGATACACCGTATGGCACCAGTATTAGCCGAACTTTGTGCCATGCAATGGGACAGTGGGGATTCACACTTCCCACCCACCAGCCTGCAAGTGACAGAACTGCGAGCAGGTGCGGGCGCTGAAAACATTATTCCCGGCGAGGTCCAGCTGCGTTTCAATTTGCGTTATTCGCCAATGCAATCAGAAATGGGAATTCGGGAGCGTATCTGCTCCCTGCTCGACCAGCATGGCCTGGATTACGACATCCAGTGGCGTTTGTCCGGCGAGCCCTTCATTACCCATCCAGGCGCTCTGGTGAATGCTGTGTCTGACAGCATCCTTGAGACAACTGGTCGCGAAACGGAGCTCTCCACTGCAGGCGGCACGTCTGACGGGCGCTTTATCGCGCCCACCGGGGCTGAGGTTGTCGAACTGGGGCCGGTCAATGCCAGCATCCATCAGATTGATGAGCATGTACTGGCGTCTGCGTTAGACGAACTCAGTCTTATTTACCAGGGCATTTTGACCAGGTTACTCGGCTAGCAGCCTCTGGTCATTTTCAATCACCGGCTCTATTGCCGACTCTACGCAATCCTTGATACGTCCGTCCGCCAGCGCCTGGTCCAGTATCTCTGACGCATAGTGATAACCGCGAAATACCACTTCATCGAATTGATCCCAGGCGAACATACCCACGTCGTCGACAGGGATACGCAGTAATACATCCGCGTAAGCCCGGTGACGGTTGACCACTTCTTCACCTGTCATGGTGGCACTCTGGAACATGATCTTAAACATGTTGAAAGGCTGTTCATCGCCCTTTCGGCGAAACAGCTGGTAAGGCAACTCGTCATCATCACCCTGCTGGGCAAGGCTCATCTCCCTGACAGGCGTCACGTCTGAAGCCAGTATCGGCCCGCGTCCTATATTGGCCATCACATCTGTCGGCAAATTATTGGTCAGCCCGCCGTCCACAAGCAGATCACCCTCGTAGACAAACGGCGGCGCAATCCCCGGCACCGACATACTGGCACCGACCCAATGACTCAGACGCCCTCGATCATGCACTACCTGCTCCCCTTTAGACAGATTGGTCGTTACACAGTAATAGGGAATAGCCAGGTCCTGTATTTGTTGCGTACCCAGTATCTCCTCCATTCTGCGCAACATTTTTTGACCTCGGATAAGCGCGATGCGTGAAAGGCTATAGTCGTTGAGGTAGTTATCATCAACAAAAGTCTCGCGCACGATTTCCATCATGTCGTCAAAACGATGACCCGATGCTACCAGTGCGGCAATGAAAGCCCCCATGCTGGTACCACCAACCAGATCGATTGGAAGGTTTCGTTCCTCAAGCGCTCGCAGAACCCCCAGGTGCGCCATCCCCCGCGCACCACCACCACTGAATACCAGGCCAAGACCGTGGCCAGTCACCATGCGCGCCAAACGGCGCATCGTGGCCGTGGGATAGCTCCCAAGGTGGTGGTGGAATCGACTCTTGCACAGCAGGCGCCAGTCGAGTGGCGACGATTCAGCCAGCTCGGTGTCACCATGCATCATCACGACCTCGATGGGCGCACGTACCCGGTTATCCCGGATGCACTTCAGCATGGGCGTATCAGCAACTTTACGATTTGCATCGACCAGCAGAAGTATCCGGTCTGCCTGCCTGAGGCATCGTCTTGTCCACGCACCTGTGTCTTCATTAGCCTGGTAAACGATGTAGCGATACTGACCTTCCAGTGCGTTCAACCAGCTGTACAACTTGAGATTTGGCCCGCTGTCCTCGAATACAGTCTGAGAATAGTTCTGGCCCAGCGCACTATCAACGCGGTCAGCATCAAGCCGTAGACTGGCACCGAAATTTAGTAACTCATCACCGAGTTCTCCGGCAAACTGTGCCGTTTGCAACCCCTCGTGTGCTGCAACAACAGCAATAGTACGGGTCGATGCAACTGCATCTCGTTTACGCGTATCACGCGGAGAGCGCAAGCGGTGGACAATATGCCGAATGACCCGTTTCATGGCGGCGGGTTGTGCGGTTGTCAGTTCCTCAAAATCGGCCAGGCTAATCCGTACCAGTCCGCTGTCTCGTACGGCTCGCACGGTCATTGATCGAGCATCGCCCGTAATAACTGCAATCTCCCCCACTACCTCATAACGACCTAACTCGGTTACAAGCTGCTCCTGACCGGTTTCTTCGTTCAGGCGATTCACGCTCAGGCGTCCATTACCTACGACGTACAGTGCGTCTCCTTTTTCCCCACGGTGGTAAAGCGCATCACCACTTCTAAGCTCTATCCATTGGGCACATTTCACCAAAGCATTCAAGGGCCTCGGATCGAGATCCTTGAAGAGTTCACACCCCTGTAGTGTTGTATACGTATCCATAGCTCTCTTGTACCCAATAAAAAAGGCCCCGTCGAGTCCGACGAGGCCTTTTGATTAGCTGGCGTAATGCCAATCAGGCTAAAGCACTCAGGCAGCATCTTCCATGGCTGATGTATAGGCGCCCTGTGAAGCCGCACCATTACATACCGCCCGGTGTAAGAACGCATCCTGACCAGCAGTCAGTGATTCTTCCTTACCGCCCCAAGCCTTCAGCGCAGGGGCCTGCAGGGCGCGCCCGTAGGAGAACGTCAAAGACCAAGGCAGTGGGCCCAGCTTGTTCATGGCATCCAAGTGTGCGGTAGCCAGTTCGTCGCTCTGACCGCCAGACAGGAAGGCAATGCCAGGTACTGCCGAGGGAACGAAGCGGCGCAGCGTATTCACAGTGCGCTCTGCCACTTCCTGCACACCCGCCTGTGATGGGCACTGTTTACCGGAAATCACCATATTGGGTTTCAGCACGATACCTTCGAGTACGACGCGCTGATTATGCAATTCGTTGAACACGGCTTGTAAGGTGCGGGCGGTCACAGCCTCACACACCTCAATTGTGTTGTCAGCGTCCATGAGGACCTCAGGCTCAACAATCGGCACAATGTCCTGCTCTTGGCAAAGTGCTGCATACCGAGCCAGCGCATGCGCGTTGGCCTGGATACAGTAATCACTTGGAATGTCTTCCCCAATGGTAATAACGCCACGCCATTTTGCGAAGCGCGCACCTGCCGCGCGGTATTCAATCAGGCGATCCCGCAGACCGTCCAGACCTTCAGTTACAGTTTCCCCGTCAGCCCCTGCCAGGAGCTTGGCGCCCTTGTCTACTTTAATACCCGGTATAACGCCCTTGTCAGCAAGCAACTTGCTAAACAACACACCGTCATTGGTACTTTGGAACAGCGTCTCTTCAAACATGATCACGCCACTGATGTGGTTTTCCATATTTGGCGTGGTAAAAAGCATCTGACGATAGGTACGCCGTGCATCTTCGGTTGACTCGAGATTAATGCTGTCAAAACGCTTCTTAATCGTCGGGGTGCTCTCATCAGCCGCAAGGATCCCCTTTCCGGGTGCAACCATGGCGCGTGCCGTTTCGATCAGGGCTTGCAGATTCATATTCGATACTCCGTTAACTTCTATTGCTTCAATCCAATAGCCAGTAAGCGCGCGGCTGTTACTCGGCAATTTACTCATCACTGGCGGAGAGGGAGGGATTCGAACCCCCGAACCCTTGCGGGTCAACGGTTTTCAAGACCGCCGCTTTCAACCACTCAGCCACCTCTCCAGTAGCCGCCTAGAATAACCGATTGCCCCTATCAATGACCAGATGAAATCCCTTTAAAATACTCTTGTGCAAAGAAAAACGGGTCCCGAAGGACCCGTTTTTAGAAGCTCATTCGCTATTCCACGATGAGTTCAGCCCGTATTTTTTCCAACATCTTGTCCCCAATACCTTTCACTTCTGTAAGCTCTTCCAGGCTTCTGAAAGGACCATGGGTTTCGCGATGCTTAATAATCGCCTCCGCCTTGGCCTTGCCAATCCCATTTAGGGACTGGAGCGTCTCGGCATTGGCTGAATTGATATTTACCTGTGCCCAGACCAAGCTGGTGAACAGCAAGCTGACAGCAGCAATGAGCAGTTTGATAGTATTCATCATTAGTATTCCCCTTTTTATTGTGATTGGGTTAGTTAATAGATACCGTCTGTAGACGGCATTGATAGGTTATCCAAGCAAACAAACTTAAGCTGTGATCAATGTCACACTTGACCGGATAATTTGCCTTGCCTAGCATGCGCTCACCCAACTAACTGGACTATACGTGGACTCAAGAACCCTTTTCAGCCCTATTGCGGACGATATGCAGGGTGTTGATCGCATAATCCAGAGTCGACTCAAGTCGGATGTCGTACTGATTAATCAACTTGCGCAACACATCATTGCCGGTGGCGGTAAACGATTGCGCCCAGCCATTACGCTGCTCTGTGCACGCGCTGCTGGTTTCGAAGGTGAGCGGCACCAGTTGCTTGCCGCAATCATTGAGTTACTCCATACGGCCACACTATTGCATGATGATGTAGTCGATGGATCTGATTTGCGTCGTGGGCGTGATACCGCCAATGCCCTGTGGGGAAATGAGGCAAGCGTGTTGACGGGCGACTTTCTCTACTCACGTAGCTTTCAGCTGATGGTTGAGCTGAATTCCATGCATTGCATGTCCCGGCTGGCCGACACCAGTAATGTGATTGCAGAGGGTGAGGTACTGCAGTTAATGAACTGTAACAACCCAGAACTCACTGAAGCAGACTACAACGAGGTGATTCGTCGTAAGACCGCTGCGCTGTTCGAGGTCGGGACTGAACTGGGCGCCTACCTGGCCGATAGCGCGCCGGACGTTCAAAGTGGCTGCAAGGCTTATGGGCTTCACCTCGGCATGGCTTTTCAGCTGATTGATGATGCCCTGGACTACAGCGCCTCTACGGATGAATTAGGCAAAAACATCGGCGATGACCTGGCCGAAGGCAAGACTACGCTGCCCCTGATCCATGTAATGCGTGAGGGCAGTAGTGCGCAGCGCTCTCTGGTTGAAAAAGCCATTCGAGAAGGTGATATTGGCCAACTGGATGCCGTACAGGCGGCAATTGAATCGACCAAAGCGATCGCGTACACTTCCGCCCGCGCTAAGGTCGAGGCTGAAGCGGCGATAGCGGCCCTGAAACCGCTGCCCGAATCGCCGTACAAAACCTGCCTTGAAGAGCTGGCAGAATTCTCTGTTAGCCGTCGTACCTAGCAGCACTCGGGGTGTAGCTCAGCCTGGTAGAGCACTGCCTTCGGGAGGCAGGGGCCGGAGGTTCAAATCCTCTCACCCCGACCAAACACCAGAGTGAAAAATTAGAGTGAAATACTTAAGAGCCAAATAAGGCTCTAAACAAGCCTGAATCGGCTATTCAGTCATAACTTGATGTTCTCATCTGGCACATCTAACCATTGTATTGACTGGCATAAACCAAAAAGCCGGCGTTAAGCCGGCTTTTTAGTGCTTATCTGCTAGTTAGGGCTTGGGTCGCCGTCACCATCACCATCACCATCACCATCACCATCACCACCCGTACTAGGCCGTGTAATGAATACGCCGACGCCAGCAGCACCCTCTGCGCCCACACCCGCGCCTAGTAAATCTGCACCGAAATCAAACCCGGCGCCTACAGCAATATCAGGCCCCTGCTGCACGATCTGCGGTGAAGTTGATGCATTGGCCACAAAGACAATTTGACCAGCCAAAGCCAGTACAGTGCCCGCCGAATTGGTAACTGCCACTGCCCCTGTTTTGACAATGACGTATAACCCTTCAGGGGCCAGGATGGCGATATAGTCTGTTCCTTGTGCCGCAATCGTACCCTGCTCTGTCTTGACCAGCAGCTTGCCCCCGGTCTTTCCGTTGATGCGCCCGGAAATCATGCGCATACCACCCTGACTCAGTACATATTGAGCTCGCCCATTTTGACCTGATTTAGGCACAACCAGGGTGTGTATCTTGAGTGAAGAGTTGGGGATCAAGACAATCTGTGACTCATCAGCCATGATCGCGCGCAACCTGCCATCATTCGCCGTATTTAACTTGTCACCGACTGAAAGGCCAATCCCATTACGCACCACCATGGATTGATCACCACGATCTACAGTCGCTGAGCCCTCCACACCGATAATCCTTCCGTCCTTGGCATGGGCAAGTCCGGAACTTAAAAAGCAGGCAGCCAGAGACACTGCATATATAAAACTATAAATACGACGAGTCATGATTAGATACCTCCAACTCAGTACCCATTTGAAAGCCGGCTAAATGCCGGCTTTCCTGATCTTTAAACTTAGGATGGGCTGGGGTCGCCATCGCCATCGCCATCGCCATCGCCATCGCCATCACCATCGCCATCGCCATCGCCATCGCCATCGCCATCGCCATCACCATCACCATCACCATCACCATCACCATCACCATCACCATCACCATCACCATCGCCATCGCCATCGCCATCACCATCACCATCACCATCACCATCACCATCACCATCACCATCACCATCACCATCACCATCAC
>JBFKKS010000009.1:0-24548 GCA_041630955.1 Nevskiales bacterium | reverse complement strand
CCTGCTCAACCGGGGTGTCCAGGTGAGCAATGATGGTCTTGATGCGCAAGCGGTCAGACTTGTCACCGCTAATGAGTATGCTGTTTGTCCGCTCATCAGCCACGACCGAAAGATCAGCGCTGTCGGCAGAACGTTTCTTTGCATCAGCAGGCGAGCCACTTAAGTTGGTGACCACACGGGCGACCTCAGCCGCGCTGGCGTGCATGAGTTTGATAACTTCTATCTCTGAATCACTGTCCTGATCAATTCGATTAATGATATCCATCAGGCGCCGCACATTTGGGGCACGATCAGAAATGATTAGCATGTTCGAGGGCGTATAGGCCGCCAGGTGCCCATACTGGGGCACCAGGGGACGCAGGATTGCCACCAATTGTGCCGCCGGTACGTTTTCGACTTCGACCACCTGGGTAATGATCTCAGCACTACTGCCGGGAGAAGCCAGTGCGGAACCACCATCCTGCTTTGCTATGACTTCAGGCACGATTTTTACAACGTCGCCCGATGGCACTGCGGCAAATCCATGTACTTGCAGGATCGATAGGAACGTTGCATAGACGCCATCGGTATCCATGGGAGTGGCCGACAATACGGTGACATTACCCTTAACCCGTGGGTCGATAACGAAGTTTTTACCGGTTAACTCGCTGATTGTGGCAATCAGGGTGCCAATATCGGCATCCTGGAAGTTCAGGGTGAAGTCTTCCTGGGCATGGGCAGGAGCAAGGCTCATTGCGCCCAGTGCAAAGGCAAATATCAGGCTGAGGAGCAGGTTTTTACGGCTGGTTTTCATCATTGGTTCAGGTTGATGTTAACGGTGCGGGATTGGCCTGCACGCTCTAAGGTGACTGACATTTGTGAGGCGGAGCTAATTTCCGTTAGCATCTGTAATGCACGCGTTGGGTCATCCAGCTGGGTACCATTGATACTGGTCACCATCTCTCCTGCTCGTAAGCCTACATCTTTGAATAGTTGCCTGTTTTTTCCTGGATACACGCGGTATCCCTGAAGTTGGCCCTGATTGTACACGGGCTGTACGCGTATGTATTGGCCGGCCTTGGTAGGGTCCTGCAGTAGTTCTTGACGCACTTCAGACAACTTGCTTAGGGCGTCTCCAGTCAGGTTGGTGGCCGCCCCTGGGCTGTTACGACTTGAGTGTCTGTAGATACTTGCATTGGATGACGGGCCTGCAAGTTTATCCTGTTCCAGTCTTAGGGTTTCATAGCGACCGTTACGCTCCAGAAGAACTCTGTCAGTGTAAATCGAATAGAGTTTTGCATTGCCTGGGATGTCATCTCCCACCGCGTAAGGGCGTTGCTTGCCCGATTCATCCTTTATCAGTGCGCGTGACTGAGCGGCATCAGAGGCAGCAAAGATACCTGTCAGCTTGAGATTCAGGCGCGTTTCCGGTGCAACCATCGGATCAATCTCCACTGGTTTATCGGTTCGCTTTTTTCCGAAAAGGTTTGCTGACAGTATCGAGTTGAAATCGCCCCCCTGGCTGGCTGACTTGGTCGTACGGGCATCACTGGTGCCAGGGTTGAGCGGCTGCGGTTCGAGGGGTGCGGGTGGAATCAATAGCCAGATCGCCCTGGCCACGGTGATGGCTATGAGCACAATCAGAAGCAGGTTAATTAAAGAAGGCAGGCGTCGGCCCAGGCTGCCGCCAAGTACATGTAACTGTTGGGCCATCAAACTGATTCCTGTGTGAGTACGCGCATCATAGCGGGGGGCTATAGACGGATTCAATGTATCGCCGGTATCGGTCTGTACCAAATACCATCAATTTTCTTCATCGTCCCAATCTTCGTCATCCCAATCTTCATCGTCCCAGTCTTCATCGTCCCAATCTTCATCCTCCCAGTCCTCGTCTTCCCAGTCGCTGTCATCATCGTTGTCGGCCAATTCACTCTGGTCTGAACTGGCTACCGAATCCGTGTGGCGTACAGAGGGCTGTTGTGTCCCCGTTTCATCTCGATTACGACCCAGCAGGCCTCTAAGTAGCCCCTGGGCCGAATCTCCGATCTTATGGCGGCCCAGAAGTCGTTCAATCGGGCTGGCTGTATCTGCCAGGCTTTTGGTCGTACCTGTTGTATTCGCCTCGCCACTGCTGGCTCTACCGCCCAGAGTGCGGTTCAAATAGAGTTTTTCCGGACGTCCTGCAATTTCCAGAATAACGTGATCACCCTCTACGCTGGATAAGATTACATTGCTAATAATCTTATCGCCCGGCTGATAAGCCTGCTCAGGAGCATTGCCCTTGGCAATGAGTGCGCGGGAGCGGGAACGGTTGCTACGCGTCACGATACCTTTCAGTGTCAGGTCAATATCGGTAACTGGGGTTCTGCCATCATCAGCCGAATTCCCTTCTTGTGTATCAATGCGAGCATTGGCTTCATGCGGTTGCGCCATGCCGGGTTCGGCAAGGCTTGGTGTCCCGTCTGGCGCATGACTATCCTGCGCGTAACTATTAACCGCCTGATTGTCATATTCCTTGAGCAGGAGGTATCCGCCGATAGCGGAAAGTCCAGCAATTGCAGCCAGAACCGCAATTAAAATCCAGACCGAGATGCCTTTCTGTGGCTTGCTTTTTGTTTCCATAGGTACGAATCGAGCATCCTGACTGCCTAAACTGTCAGTAACACTGTCTCAAAAGGGTTTGATTCAAGAACTGCAGTGCAGTGCACCATGATACAGAACTGGGCAGGATGGGGACATGACAGTTTAGCTGAACAACGGGGCCGTCGGGGCTGTTAACCACAACTTAGAAAATAGGCTTTTTAGTAGGCTAGAATGAAGGCATGAGCAAGAAGGAAATCAAGCCGTTACAGGTTAGCGACCATGATCATGATCTGGTTGTAGCGCCAGTCAAGCCCAGCTTGAGGCCGCCGCCCATGTATAAGGTAGTGCTGATGAACGACGATTACACCCCTATGGAATTCGTGGTTGAGGTACTGCGTGGCTTTTTTGGATTGGCTCAGGAACGGGCTGTGCAGGTTATGCTGGAAGTGCATAATCGAGGTAAAGCAGTGGCGGGTATTTATACTGCTGAAATCGCGGAGACCAAGGCAGTCCAGGTTAATGATTACGCACGTCAGAATCAGCATCCACTACTGTGTACTCTGGAGAAAGTCTGATGTTGAGCCCCGACCTTCAAACCACACTTGACGCGGCCTTTATGGCGGCGCGCAGGCAGGCCCACGAGTTCCTGACCATTGAGCATTTATTGCTTGCTCTGCTCGAGCACGATGCGATTATAGAAGTGCTCAAGGCTTGTGACGTACGCCTCGATTTACTGCGAGCTGGTCTGCAGGATTACTTGTCAGAAAACGTGCCGGTAGTCAGCGAGGAGGGGGGCGCGCAGGACGTCCAGCCAACCATGGGTTTCCAGCGTGTTATTCAGCGTGCTGTATACAATGTTCAATCGTCAGGACGTAAAGAGGTCCGCCCCATCAATGTGCTGGTAGCCATTTTTGGTGAGAAGGAGTGCCAGGCTGTTTACCTGCTAGGTGAGCAGGGAGTCACGCGCCTGGATGTGATTAATTTTATATCGCACGGGATTTCCCCTGGCGAGATCGAATCACCCAGAACAAGTGAAGATCCAATTGATGATGAAGTAGAGGACACCCCCGGTGCTCTCGACCAATATGCAACCAACTTGAATTTGCGTGCTATCCAGGGTCGTATAGATCCGTTGATTGGGCGAGGACTAGAAGTTGAACGCGTTATTCAGACGCTGTGTCGCCGTCGTAAAAATAACCCGTTACTGGTAGGGGAGGCGGGCGTAGGCAAGACCGCAATCGTTGAAGGCCTCGCCAAGCATATCGTTGAAGGCCGTGTTCCAGACGCAATCAGCAACAGCACGATTTACGCGCTGGATTTAGGGGCATTGGTGGCGGGTACCAAGTATCGGGGGGATTTTGAGAAGCGTCTGAAGGGCGTATTACAAGAGTTGGAGAGGCAGCCCGGCGCCATCCTTTTTATCGATGAAATTCACACACTGATAGGGGCAGGCGCCGCTTCCGGTGGTGTAATGGATGCCTCGAACTTGATCAAGCCCATGTTGGCATCGGGCGAGCTAAAGTGCATTGGCTCAACCACCTACACCGAATTTCGCGGTGTATTCGAAAAGGATCACGCGTTAGCACGCCGTTTTCAGAAGATTGATGTGCCTGAACCCTCTGAAGCCGAAACACTGGATATTCTGCGGGGATTGCGTGAGCGTTTTGAGGAACACCACGGTGTTCGCTACACGCCGACCGCCCTTGAGGCCGCCGTCAAACTGTCGGCTCGGCATATCAATGAACGTTTTCTGCCGGACAAGGCCATCGACGTGATTGATGAGGCTGCAGCACGCTTGCGCTTGGCCAAGGGAACCAAAAAACGCAAATCGGTTCGTGTGGCTGATATAGAGGAAACGGTCGCCCGGATTGCCAGGATTCCAGCGAATCATGTATCGGCATCTGACCGTGACCTTCTGCGCACACTGGATCGTGATCTTCGACATGTCATCTTTGGCCAGGAAGCCGCTATCGACACCCTGGTTTCTGCCATTCGCATGTCGCGTTCCGGACTTGGTGCCACGGATAAACCTATTGGCTCTTTTCTGTTTGCAGGGCCGACAGGCGTTGGCAAGACAGAGGTGACGCGGCAACTTGCGACCCACCTGGGTATCGAATTGCTGCGCTTTGACATGTCTGAATACATGGAGCGTCATACCGTATCGCGCCTGATCGGGGCGCCACCGGGCTATGTGGGTTATGACCAGGGAGGGCTGTTGACTGAGCAGGTGCTTAAGCACCCTCATGCCGTGGTGTTGCTTGATGAAATAGAGAAGGCACATCCAGATATTTACAACCTGCTGTTGCAAGTCATGGATCATGGCCGACTTACCGACAACAATGGACGCCAGGTAGATTTCCGTAATGTGATTCTTGTCATGACCACCAACGCGGGTGCTGCCGAGATGGATAAACGGGCGATCGGATTTTCCGACATGGACCAGAGCACGGATGGCATGCAGGCCATTCAGAGGCTTTTTACCCCTGAGTTCCGCAACCGTCTGGACGCCGTCATCCAGTTTGCAGCGCTCAGTACCGAGGTTGTACGGCACGTGGTCGATAAATTCATTCTCCAGCTTGAGGCACAGCTGGAAGACAGGAAAGTGACTCTGGAAGTGGATGATACGGCTCGCGCCTGGCTTGCCGACAATGGCTACGACGCGAAGCTGGGAGCACGCCCCATGGCCCGTGTCATCCAAGAGCAGATTAAACGTCCGTTGGCTGATGCCCTGTTGTTTGGTCAATTGTCAGAAGGTGGCCATGTGCGGGTGGCAGTAGGTGAACAAGGGCTGGTACTTGAAACGGCCGGAAAAGTACTGGCAGAGGCCTAGGCGCCTTGCTTGAGGTTATTTATTACTAGGCTATGCTTAGATGACCCCTGAAAGGAAATCAGGGTGCAGAGTCGATATTCAAAAACCGGTTTAAAGGACTAAGCCAATGAAATACAAAACTATTTTCCCCTCCGTTATGATAGCCGCCATGCTCGCATTGCCCATGCAGGCGAATGCAGATGTTTTTCGTTGTTACGCCAAGGCGCAGAAAAGCGAAGCCAAGGGTCTGATGATTATCAGCAAGGGAGTCACCAGGGCCTGCAAGACAAAGGGCACGCCGGAGCAGGTCTCGGCTAAAATTGGAAAACTAGCCTTTCAGGTCAATGCCAAGTTGCAAAAGCTTGCTGACAAGAACAACAAGCTGGATGATAAATTTGGTGGTGCCTGTGATGGCTTTGGCAGCCAGGTCTATACATTTCTCTTGAACCAGGATGCGTTCGGTGCAGGCCAAGCCACCGTGCCAAGCGCGGGGTCCTGGGAAGGTATTCTGATGTCAGAATATAACCAATGTAATGCTGAGTAATCCTTTACTTAATCCTTACAAGAAAGCCGCAGTAAACTGCGGCTTTTTTATACCTGTGAAGGCCTGTTGAGCTATTTGCCAGAAGGTGAAGCACCCGGCATGCCACCGCGTTGCTCTATGAACTGCTTGAGCATGGGGTGGGTTGTTGTTGTTTTAACTGAACGCCGCTTCAGAGTAACGACCAAGTCCGGATTGCTGGCCTTGAGTTCAGCGACGCCTTCCTCGGACAATTTCGTATCAATGGCCTGCAGAGCCTGTAGATTCTTCAGCTTTGACAGGTAGCTTACTGATGAATCGGAAACACCCGTCTGACTGAGATTGAGATATTCAAGCCTTCGCAATGGAACGAGATGCTTAATACCGTCATCATCAATGTTGGTCAGATCCAGAGCGAGGTGGTTAAGATTTTCAAGAATGGCGATATTTTTAAGTGATTCATTATCTATGCCTGTATCGGTCATCACGAGCTTTTCAAGCCGCCATAGAGGTAGCAGTTCCGCGGTGATGTCAGGGCTAAGTTCCAGACCTGATAGATCTAATGAACGTAGCTGCGTCAGTGGCTTGACGGCCTCTAGCCCTTCATCCGTAATTGCTGTGTAGGCCAGATCCAATTCCTCTAGTTGGGTCAAGTTGGAGAGATGCGTGGCTCCGCGATTGCCCACATCAGTCAATGCCAGGTATAGCTTTTTAAGGTACTTGAGAGTGGCAATCTGTTTGAGTGTGCTGTCAGATGCCTCATCCATATCAATTTCTACAGCCCGCATCACACACCAGTTGCATAGCACCTTTAATGGCTCTGGCAGAACCGGTGCGTACTCAATATCGAGAATATCCTGTTCGATATCGGCAATTGATTCGCGTTCCTGGTAGGCACCAAGCAGGTAGTAACCAGCGGAGGCGAATATTACGATAAGCGTAATGAGAACGATTAGGGGTAGCTTCTTCATAGTTTTGTGCTTTTTTGAAGTTTAACGTCAGAATGATCCGTAGCTAAGCAGTGTAATGAATGACGATGCTGTCAGGTATCTACAAGCTGTATCTTTTAGTCATCACCCGACTAGACGTGCCCGGAGTACAGAAGATTTTGTACAAAAAAGCCCTGCAATTGCAGGGCTTATAAGTGGCTCTCACTAGCGATCGCGATAACTGATGCGTCCCTTGGTCAAATCGTAAGGTGTGAGTTGCACCGTTACTTTGTCACCACGCAGGATACGTATGTAGTGCTTGCGCATGCGACCTGAGATGTGGGCAGTCACGGTATGACCATTGTCCAGCTTTACGCGGAAGGTCGTATTAGGCAGTGTCTCGATGACAGTGCCTTCCATTTCGATATTGTCTTCCTTTGCCATTCAGTTCTTTGTGGCGTGTGCCGCTGCTCGTTGTAAATAGGGCGCGCATTATCACCGATGCGAATCTGCTATTCAATCATCGCCTGAACTCGCCGGTATATCCAGATACCGGATGAAGCTGCTGCGGGGAATGTCCTGTGCGCCCATGCGGTACAGGTGTGGTGAGCCGACCTGGGCGTCAATAAGCACGATTCCCTTACTCCCACACCATTGACCCAGGTGTGCCAGCGCCACTTTGGAAGCATCTGTTTTTCGACTGAACATGGATTCTGCTGAGAAAACGCTGCCCGTCAAGATTCCATAGAGCCCCCCGGCCAGACGCTCTTCGTCCCAAACTTCAACCGAGTAAGCTTGGCCAGTCTCGTGTAGGTCTATATAGGCGGCTTGCATCTCCGGCAGCAACCAGGTGTTGGCTGCCTCGCCATAATCACCCTTACGGGGGGCAGCGCATGCCTGGATAACCTGTCGAAATGACTGGTTAATCGTGATGCTGAAGCGTTCCTGCCTGATAGTTCTCGCCAGGCGACGAGAGACATGGATGCGCTCGGGGTAAAAGACTGTACGCGGGTTTGGTGACCACCAGAGAATGGGTTCGTCTTCACCGTACCAGGGGAAGATGCCTAGCTGGTAGGCCGTCAGAATTCGTTCAGTGGATAAATCCCCGCCTGCTGCCAGTAGCCCATTGGGTTCATGCAGGGCATGTTCGACCGGTGGGAACGCATCGGCTGGATCACCAGCACGGATGTAAGTCAGTGGCATGCCAGGCGCTACAAACTGAAATGATCAGTGGCGTTCGTTAGATACGTCACTCGGCTCAAAATCCACCTCGGAAAGGGCAAGCTGGATACAGGTTTCCTGTTCAAATGGGGTGATTGGCATATTGCCTGGTGCCACTGCGCCTATATCGACTATGCGGCCTTCTGAGTCAAAATCGACCAATGCACCTGCGGTGACGACCTGCATGGGCTCGTCGTTACCCTGTTCCTCAAACTGGACCTGCACGTATCGCACATGAGCATCAGCCAACTCAGGTACTGTATCCAGCCCGTTTGCGACCTTGAAAGCGCGCTCGCTGCTGAACTCGTGTATATGTCCGTCATTAGATAGTACAAAGTGTTTGATATGCATACGGTGTCGGTGTCTTCCGTTTGTCTGAACCTAGGATAAATATGGGGTTCATGAGCAACGATTTCAAGCACCGAAATGATCGCGTCTGTCATGTATACTGCAGGGCTATTACGTGGCAGATTCCTGCCTTGCTCCACAAGCCAGTTGTAGAACGAGACGACGCTGCATGGCCAAAGCCAGCAAAAAGAACCCCGGAAAGGCCGCTTCATCGCAGGCCAGTAGTTATACCGAAAGATTAGGTCACGGCGCCCGCGAAGCGTTGCTGCTTTTATCAGCCGCACTGACTATTTATCTCTTGATGGCCCTGATCAGTTACTCAGCTGGGGACCCCGGCTGGTCAGCGCGTGGCTTTATTGGCAGCGTAGAGAACCTGGGCGGCAGGGCAGGGGCATGGTTTGCTGACGTTCTCTTAAGCCTGTTGGGCTATATGGGCTTTGTTCTGCCTTGGTTGGTTCTCTACTACGGGTGGATGGTGTTCAGGGGTGGGCGCGATGCCTCTTTCCGTGGCAGGTCACTGCTGATTCGTGTGATTTCGCTGGTTATCTTCCTGCTCAGCGGCTGCGCCATCCTGGATCTGGTATTGGGCGGTGCGACAGGTGCCCTGCCTCAGGGGCAGGGCGGTATAGCTGGCAGTGTGATCGGCGCGATTCTCGTGCGCGGCTTCAATGTTTTTGGCGCGCTGTGGTTATTGTTCGCGTTTCTCGTTGTTTCTTCTTCAATAGGCGCGGGCTTCTCCTGGTTAGGCATAGCCGAACGACTCGGTGGATGGACGATTAACCGATGGAATGCAGTGCTCTGCAGGCTGTCAGAATGGCGCGAAATGCGCGCTGTTGCCAAAGCTTCTAAACCCGAAATCAGGGAACCCGTCTCACCCAAACCAATCAAGCCCAAGAAAGGAAAACCCCCGCGCAAGGCCCCCAGCCTCGATACAAGGCGCGAGGAGCAACTGCCGCTTCCTATGGATGAAGACCCGATTGACGTTCCGGCGTTCAACCCTGCCAAGGACCAGCCTATCCCGCCACTGGACTTGCTGGAATACAGTCGTAATGCGGGGCACGCCTTCAGCAAATCTGAACTGGATGAGATGTCGCAGCAGGTTCAGGACAGTCTTGCCCACTTTGGTATCGAGGTTACGGTTGTAGCTGTCGAGCCAGGACCGGTAATCACGCGTTTTGAGCTTGATCTGGCGCCAGGGGTGAAGGTCAGCCAGGTTACCAACCTGGCCAAGGACGTGGCCCGCGCGCTCTCTACGGCCAGCGTCAGGGTGGTCGAGGTGATACCGGGTAAACCTTATATCGGACTGGAAATCCCCAACCAACAACCAGCCCTGGTGGCCTTGAGGGAAATCTTTGAGTCTCCGAAATACCAGCAATCCGGTTCGTCATTGACGTTAGCCCTGGGTAAGGACATTTCGGGCAACCCGGTGGTAGCTGATCTGGCACGCATGCCTCATCTATTGGTTGCAGGCGCCACCGGTGCCGGTAAATCCGTCGCTATTAATGTGATGATCCTGAGCCTGCTATATCGCGTAACAGCACGCGATGTCCGCATAATCATGATCGACCCGAAGATGCTGGAGTTGTCGGTATACGAGGGTATTCCGCATTTGCTCGCACCCGTCGTTACCGACATGAAAGAAGCTGCTAATGCACTGCGCTGGTGTGTGGCTGAGATGGAGCGCCGTTACAAGTTGATGGCGGCAGTGGGGGTGCGTAACCTGGCCGGCTTCAACAAGAAGGTCTCGGATGCAGAGGCCAGTGGTCGGCCGATACCGGATCCATTGGCAAAGCCGGAAGAGGGTTTTGAAGACGAGTTCGAGGCGCCGCTGCTGGAAACGCTGCCACAGATTGTGGTCATCATCGACGAGTTGGCCGACATGATGATGGTCGTTGGCAAGAAGGTCGAGGAGCTGATCGCACGCATTGCTCAGAAGGCGCGCGCCTCTGGTATTCACCTGATCCTGGCTACCCAGCGTCCCTCGGTGGACGTCATTACCGGTCTGATCAAGGCCAATATTCCGACCCGTATTTCGTTCCAGGTCACATCGCGGGTGGACTCCAGGACTATCCTGGACCAGATGGGCGCCGAGGCCCTGCTGGGTAATGGCGACATGCTGTTCCTGCCCCCGGGCACGGCGCTACCCAAACGTGTTCATGGCGCGTTTGTGGATGATCCGGAAGTTCACAAGGTCGTGGCGTGGTTGAAGCAGACAGGCGAGGCTGACTATAAGGAAGATATTCTCACCACCACTATTGATGCTGAACCGGGGGGTGGGGGTCAGGCGGCTGATGCCGAGAGCGACCCACTGTATGACGAGGCAGTACAGATCGTAACCGAAAGTCGCAAGGCTTCGATCTCATGGGTGCAAAGGCGTTTGCGCATTGGCTATAACCGCGCTGCACGTCTGGTTGAACAGATGGAGGCTGCGGGTGTCGTAGGACCATTGGAATCCAATGGCGCACGGGAAGTCATCGCGCCACCGCCACCAGAGGTCTGATATGAAACTTCGCATGCGCGCTGCCGCATTGCTTGCCTGTCTCGCCGCCAGCCTGACAAACACTCCAGTCTATGCCAGTGGCGTTGACGATCTGAGGGCCTTCTACAAATCGACTCGCTCAATACAAACAGAGTTCCGGCAACTACAACTGGATGAGCAGGGTGTAGTTACACGCAGCCAGGAAGGCCGTTTCTGGCTTCAGCGCCCGCATAAACTTCGCTGGGTCTACGAACGGCCCTATCGCCAGGTAATGGTGAATGACGGCGGGCGCTTCTGGCTATATGACGAGGACCTTGCCCAGGTCACGGTGCGACCTTCCGAAGAGGCCCTGCACAATGCGCCCTTACTTCTGCTCAGCGGTGGGCCCGAGCTCGACGCCCAATTTGAAATTCGTTCTTTACCCAGCGCTGAGGGTATGGACTGGGTGGAGATCAAGCCACGGGCAAAAGAAGGCGACTTCGTCAGTGCCCGGATGGGCCTCAAAAAGGGTTTGCCTGCCACACTGGAACTGGCTGACTCCCTGGGTCAGCAGACACGTATTCTGTTCATGAACATACGTAGCAATACCAGTATCGACGATAAGCAATTTCGTTTTAGTGTGCCGGATGGAGTAGAAGTCATTGGCATGGAGTCAGCGGAGACGGCTGAGTAGCATGCGGCCCTTGCAGTATCGATGGCTGTGGTTGGTACCCGGATCTGCCTGGCTTGCCTGGCTTACGGCCGCCTCTTTAGCTCCGGTTCCATCCGAGATGCCGCTTCCCTCTGACAAACTGATGCACATCGGCGCTTATTGCACTCTGCTGTACCTGTTCGGATGTTGCTTCAAGCCCGGGAAACTACCGTTGTTAGTCGTGCTGGGTGCACTGCTAGGTTTGGTAATCGAACTGATTCAGAGCACGACGGGCTACCGAAGCTTTGAATGGGCAGATGGGCTGGCGAACCTGAGTGGCGCCATTCTTGGTGGGGTTTTGGCGCTGAGTCCCGCAGGGCAGCTATTCATGCGCCTGGAGGCCATGGGCCGTGAGCGAGGTTGACGAAAGGCCGCTGGCTGATCGAATGCGGCCGGCCATACTGGACGACATAGCCGGGCAGCAGCATCTACTGGGTGAAAGAAAGCCGCTCAGGCGGGCCCTGCATGCGGGACACCTGCATTCCATGATCCTGTGGGGCCCACCGGGTTGCGGCAAGACCACACTGGCGCGGCTGGTGGCATCTCATAGTAGGCAGCAATTCCTGGCCATTTCTGCAGTCATGGGTGGGGTCAAGGATATTCGTGAAGCTGTCGAGAAAGCACAGCAGCACAGGACCGAGGCGCAGCAGGGTACGGTGCTATTCATCGATGAGGTCCACCGCTTTAACAAGTCCCAGCAGGATGCATTACTGCCTTATGTGGAAGACGGCAGTCTGTTGCTGATCGGCGCTACTACAGAGAACCCTTCATTTGAGCTAAACAATGCTTTGCTGTCTCGTGCGCGGGTATATGTGCTCAAGGGACTGGATTGCCAGGCATTAGTGAGTTTGCTGGAGCGGGCTTTGCAGGACACGGACCGAGGCCTGGGCACCCTCGGACTGAACTGTGATACGGCACTGTTGCAACAACTTGCCATGGCAGCCGATGCAGACGCACGACGCGCGCTCAACCTGCTTGAGCTGGCTGTTGAGATGGCAATGGCGCGGTCGCAGACGGCCAGTCAACTTGAACAGGAGGATATTGCCGCAGTCCTGGAGGGCTCAGTACGCCGCTTCGACAAGGGCGGCGAGTATTTTTATGACCAGATATCCGCACTGCATAAGTCAGTACGCGGTTCAGATCCTGATGCTGCGCTTTACTGGTTCGCCCGCATGATTGATGGAGGTTGCGATCCACGTTATATCGCACGTCGTGTAGTACGCATGGCCGCAGAAGACATCGGCCTGGCCGACCCACGTGGCCAGGCCCTTGCACTACAGGGCTGGGAAATTTATGAGCGACTTGGGAGCCCGGAAGGCGAGCTGGCGATAGCCCAGGCGATCGTCTACCTCGCCAGTACCGCCAAAAGCAATGCGGTTTATACCGCTTATCATGCGGCGATGGCCGATGTGCGGAGTACAGGCAGTCTTGATGTCCCCCTTCACTTGCGTAACGCGCCCACCCGGCTGATGAAAGATCTCGGTTACGGAAAGGATTATCGCTATGCTCACGATGAGCCGGGCGGGGTCGCCGTCGGTGAGACCTACTTCCCTGAGGGGTTGGCGGACAGGCGTTACTATGAACCGGTGGACAGGGGCCTTGAAATGAAAATACGCGACAAACTGCAACGGCTGCGTGCAGGCAACAGGCAGGCCGCAGGTACGAAGCATGATTAATGTGCTTGCTGTGGCGGCAGGCGGTGCGGTTGGCGCAGTTCTGCGCTATGGCCTGTCTACCGGCCTGCACTCATGGCTTGGGCGCAGCTTCCCTGTAGGGACGCTTAGCGTCAACGTAATCGGTAGTCTCCTGATCGGGCTGAGTTACGTGCTTCTTGTAGAACGCATGGCAGTGGCAGCCGAGTGGCGTGCTGCCCTGATGATTGGTGTGTTGGGCGCCTTCACTACCTTTTCCGCGTTTTCATTGGAAACGCTTCAGCTACTCGATGAGTCAGGCGCGGGGGCCGCGTTATTGAATATTCTTTTGAATGTCACGCTATGTCTGGCTGCATGCTGGATAGGGCTGAGCGTGGCGCGGCAGATTTAACTTGGCTGGTAGGGGTTAACCATGCGATACGAGCAACTTGAAATGGTCCGTGTCTATCTGACCGAGTCCGAACACCGCGCGCAGGCACTGTTGGACATGCTGCTGGCGTCGGGTATACGTGGCGCTACCCTGTTACGCGGCATCAGTGGATTCGGAAAGTCGGGCGTAATGCATCGTGCCGACTGGCTCGATCTGGCCGGTGATTTACCCCTCGTGCTGGAATTCTCTGATACCAAAGAACGGATAGACGCGGTGCTGACAAAGCTGCTTAACATGACCGAGCCAGGCCATGTTTTACGTTGGCCAGTACAGGGGCTATACCCGGATTCCTGAAGGTCACTGCTGAGAGCAGCATAAGAAGCCGTATAATGCGCGGCCTGACATACAAACGACCAAGGTTGATCCATGCTGGATCCCAAATTACTACGTACACAAACCGATAAAATTGCTGCTGCTCTGGCTAGACGCGGCTATGAACTCGATATCCAGGTTTTTAACGACCTGGAAGTTCGGCGCAAGTCGATCCAGATACAGACGGAAGAGTTGCAGAACCGTCGCAACCTACGTTCAAAAGAGATTGGCCAAATCAAAGCAGCTGGCGGTGATATAGAGCCCATCAAGGCTGAAATGGGTGAAGTAGGGGAGGCGCTCAAGAATAATGCGGCAGAACTGGATTCGATTCAGGCGCAACTTCAGGCCCTGCAGTTGGATATTCCAAACCTGCCACTGGATGATGTGCCCGATGGGGCGGACGAGAACGATAACATTGAGTTGCGACGCTGGGGCACCCCACCTGCGTTTGATTTCTCCCCCCGGGATCACGTTGATCTGGGTGAAGCCCTGGGTCAAATGGATTTCGCTGTTGCGGCCAAGTTAAGTGGCGCACGTTACGTCGTGCTTCTCAGAGATATTGCAAGGCTGCATCGAGCCTTGGCTCAATTCATGCTTGATCTGCATATCTACAAGCATGGGTACGAGGAAGTGCTTGTACCGGCTATCGTGAATGCCAATACGCTGGAAGGAACGGGCCAGCTTCCCAAGTTTGCAGACGACCTGTTCGCCCTGCATGGTGATCATGATCAGTACCTGATTCCCACGGCCGAGGTGCCGGTTACCAACCTGTTGCGGGATACCGTTGTTGAAGCTGACGAACTGCCTGTGAAGAGGGTGGCACATACTCTATGTTTTCGTGCCGAGGCTGGAGCGGCAGGCAAGGATACTCGCGGCATGATTCGCCAGCACCAGTTCGAAAAGGTTGAACTGGTACATATTGTCCACCCTGACCAGTCATCAGCGGCTCTCGAAGAACTGACTGGCCATGCTGAGGCGGTGTTACAGGCCCTGGAACTACCGTATCGCGTGATGGCGCTTTGCACGGGCGATATGGGATTCTCTGCTGCAAAGACTTATGACATCGAAGTGTGGATTCCCAGCCAGAACTGTTACCGCGAAATTTCCTCCTGCAGCAATTGCGGCGACTTTCAGGCACGCCGTATGCTGACGCGTTTCAGGGACTCCGAGACACGTAAGCCAGTACTGGCACACACACTGAATGGTTCTGGGCTGGCGGTGGGAAGAACGCTGGTTGCCGTGCTGGAAAATAACCAGAACGGGGACGGCTCAATTACCGTCCCCGTTGTATTACAGCCCTATATGGGCGGGCTTAAGCTTATCGGCTAATCAGCCTGAATCCCTATCGGTGTGTGGCCCTGAGAGATGATGTGTCTCGTCCGGGGATAGCGGGGTCTGTACCGTTATATTCGTTCTTGGGCACGCCGGCTCGAACGACGGCGGCTCGTCGGATGGGTTCACGTTGTATCGTTGTGACTGATACACGTCGATTTTCTTGCTTGCCATCCCGACTCTGGTTTGGCGCTATCGGGCGAGACTCGCCATAGCTCACTACCATGGTGCGACTGATACTGACTCCGCGCTGACCAAGGTACGCTTGTACGGCCTTTGCACGTCGCTCAGCCAGGGCAAGGTTGTACTCGTTGCTCGCACTATTGTCAGTATGGCCCTCGAGCACCACATCATAATTGGGGTGAGCCTTGAGGAACTCCGCAAGTCCATTCAGATAGGCAACGCTCTCAGGTCGCAATTCGGACTTATTGGTGTCAAAGAGGATATTGTGCGTGTCTGGAGAAGGGGCCATTTCAGGCATGCTGGCGCAGCCGCTAAGAAAAATAAAAGTCAGGCCTGCGATAAGTAGGGCTCGTGTGGACATGGTCATTCCCTTATACGTGTGTTGTGCCATGCATTGTTGCGGGCATCACAGTGAGCGTCAACCTAAAGGTTGTTTGGAGGTGATGTGTTTTCTCTGTTGCACCGAAAATGACAGTGCATTGTTTCATTGCGGTGCAACAAATAACTGCTCTGTCAGGGCTTATAAATAGCATAAGCTTATGTAATAAAAGAAATATTAATGTTGGCATACCGCTTGCTTTAGGTCTTGGGAATGATTTCTTCTCAAACCTAAGGAGCTGGTTATGGAAATTGCCAACAAGGCCAATCGTATTGATTTGTTCAGCCTGAAAAGTATTCAGATGCGGACATTTCATATGACCTGGCTCGCCTTTTTTCTATGTTTTTTTGGATGGTTCGGTATTGCCCCTCTTATGGCAGTGGTGCGAGAGGACCTCATGCTCACCAAGGAACAGATCGGTAATACGATCATCGCCTCGGTGGCGATCACGATTTTCGTGCGCTTGCTGATTGGACCGCTGTGCGACAAGTTCGGCCCTCGCAAAACCTATTCATCACTATTGCTGCTGGGCTCCATACCCGTCATGTGCATTGGTCTGGCAGACAGTTATGAATCCTTCCTTCTGTTTCGTTTGGGAATAGGCGCCATTGGTGCTGCATTTGTTATTACCCAATATCACACCTCAGTCATGTTCGGTCCTAACGTCGTAGGCACGGCCAATGCGACCACCGCAGGTTGGGGCAACCTGGGTGGGGGCGTTACGCAGATGGTCATGCCGTTAGTCATGGCGGGCGTGATGATGTTTGGCGTTGGTGAGACCCTGGGCTGGAGGCTGGCAATGGTCGTGCCAGGTGTTGTCCTGTTTCTAATGGGTATTGCCTATTTTTTCCTGACCCAGGACGCTCCGGACGGTAACTACAGCGACCTGCGTGCGCAGGGCAAGATGCCGGCAGCCAAAGGTGAGAACAGTGCTTTATCCACATTTCTGGTGGCTGCCAAAGACCCACGCGTCTGGGCATTATTCATTGTTTATGCGGCTTGCTTCGGTGTTGAACTGACCATCAATAATATTGCTGCGATTTATTACTTCGACAAGTTTGAACTTGACCTGAAAACCGCAGGCATCATCGCTGGATTATTTGGCTTGATGAACCTGTTTGCCCGCACTCTGGGGGGCTACTTCTCCGACAAGTTCGCCAGCAAGTCCGGACTGAACGGGCGCGTTCGTTTTCTGTTCATGGTGCTTTTCCTGGAAGGGCTAGCATTAATTCTCTTCTCCCAGATGAATGTGCTTGTTCTTGCCGTAGGTACCATGGTGATCTTCAGTCTGTTCGTGCAGATGTCCGAGGGGGCGACCTTCGGCTTGGTGCCGTTCATGAACAAGAAGGCCCTGGGTGCCGTCGCTGGGATCGTAGGTGCCGGCGGTAATGCCGGTGCGGTTGCGGCCGGGTTCCTGATGAAGTCACCGACGCTTAGCTATCAAGAGGGCCTTTTTTACCTTGGTTGTGCGGTCGTTGGCGCGTCATTCTGCGCACTGCTTGTACGATTCACCACCGAAGATTTAGAGCGTGAAGCTGTCGCATTCAAGGAGGCTGTAGCCTCAAGGGATGCCGCTTCAGTGCCGGCAACCTGAGGCCAGGCGTCTACCTAAGCGTTGTTAATCATTTAGATCAGGGTCGGCCCAACAAACCATAGGGCCGGCCCCCACCGGAGTACACAATGAATATCCCAAAAGCAATGGGGCTAGGATTACTTTGCCTGTCCACTTCTCAAGCAATACAGGCAATGGAGACCGAGTATGGCGTCTGGGACGCAGATGCGCGACTACGTCATGAGTCTGTAGAGCAGGACAACGCATTGAAAGATGCAACCGCCAATACACTGCACGCAAGGCTGGGTTTCACCACCAAGGCTTGGAATGGGTTCAGCTTTTCTATTCAGGGTGAGGCAGTCACGGTACTCGGAAACGAAGATTACAACAGTGGCCCGGACGGGAACGGTAACACGGCCTTTTCAGTCATACCGGATCCCGAGGGGGAACAGATAAATCAGCTCTGGCTTGCCTATAACGGCTTACCGGACACAAGTCTGAAATTGGGGCGTCAACGCATTATTTACGATAACGCCCGCTTCGTCGGAAACGTAGGTTGGCGGCAGAACGAACAGACCTTCGATGGCCTGACAGTAACGAACAAAAGTTTTGCTAATACCGTTATTAACTACGCCTACCTGACTCAGGTAAACAATATCTTTTTCCAGAAGAAAGAATTGGATAAGGGAAACCTGCTGAACGTCAGCCACGAGTACAGTCCAGGTAACAAGCTGGGTGCCTATGGTTATTTTCTGGACTACGAGCCGGGTATGGGCTCGGACACAAGGACATTGGGAGTCAGCGCTGGGGGGCAACTGTTCAAGAACGATTCAGTCACCACGCGTTACAGGCTGGAATATGCCAGACAGTCCGACTACGCCGACGCCAGTAGCAGTTTTGACCTGGATTACAGCCTGATTGAACTTGCACTGTTATGGAACAAAATCAATCTAAAAGGGGGCATAGAAACACTTGAGGGTGATGGCATGCATGCCTTTACTACGCCATTGGCAACCCTGCATGCATTCAATGGCTGGGCGGATCAGTTTCTTGCCACTCCTAAGAAGGGGCTGGTTGATCGATACCTGTCGGCAGGAACAGCGATTAACGGCGTGGGTCTGAAAATTGTCTATCACGATTTCGTCTCGGACATAGGCGGCATCGATCATGGCACCGAATGGGATGCCTCACTGAGCTATTCGCCGGCACCGGGTTGGACCTTATTGCTCAAATACGCGGACTACGTTGCTGATGAAACCGCTGTTGATACCGAGAAACTCTGGTTACAGGCAGCCTACAAGTTCTAGCGATGCACAGCGGTTCGGCCAGATTGGCCTGATCATTGCTTGTATAAGTTATCGTTGTACAAGTTATCGACTCCACAGCGAGGGGACAGTAGATCCCCAGACTACTAGGGGGGCTTCGGCCCCCCTTTTTTTATGCATAGCCGTGTATCGATCTGTGTACATTCGGAGCAACTAAGACGAGGGGATGACCTATTGCGGTGCAACGCACTATTGCAGTGCAGCATTCCAGCCTGTTCGTTACCTGGTCAATCCTAGTTAACTTATTGTATTTTAATTAATAAAACAGGTGGCATAGGTCTTGCAATGTTCCACTCAACGGACGCAGACTGTGGAGAGTATTATGTCCCCTGTAAGTAAGTTAAATGCCCGGCAGACGGTTGTTGTCATAGGCAACGGGATGGTTGGTCACAAGTATCTTGAGGCACTGGTTGAAGCCGGAGGTCTAGAGCAGTATGAGGTGGTTACTTTTTGTGAGGAGCCACGCCTCGCCTATGACCGCGTACACCTGACAGAGTATTTCTCTGGCAAAACTGCCGCAGAGCTTTCACTTGTCGAGCCGGGCTTCTATGAGAAGCATGGCCTAACCGTACATATGAATGACAAAGCGGTGGCGATCGATCGTGCTGCCAAGGTGGTTCGCTCATCAAGCGGCCTGGAAATCAGTTATGACAAGCTGGTGCTGGCAACGGGCTCATATCCGTTTGTCCCCCCTGTACCCGGGTCTGATCGTGATAACTGCTTCGTATACCGGACGATAGAGGACCTTGAGGCGATAACGGCGGCCAGCAAAACGGCCAGTATTGGGACCGTAGTGGGTGGCGGGCTTCTCGGTCTGGAAGCAGCCAAGGCACTCAAAGACCTGGGGCTGAAAACACACGTCGTGGAATTTGCACCACGCCTCATGGCGGTTCAGGTTGATGATGGTGGCGGCCGCATGTTGCGCCGAATGATTGAAGAGCTGGGTGTTGACGTGCATACCCAGAAGAACACCCAAAGCATTGAAGATGGCGAGCAGTGCAAACATGTGATGCGCTTTGCAGATGGTGAAAACCTTGAGACGGATATCGTGCTGTTCTCGGCCGGTATTCGCCCACGTGATGAACTGGCTCGTGATTGTTCGCTGGAGCTGGGTCCCCGGGGTGGCATAGTGATTGATAATGCCTGCCGCACTTCGGACGAAGATATCTATGCCATAGGTGAGTGTGCCCTATGGGATAACAAGATCTTTGGCCTGGTGGCACCAGGTTACGATATGGCACGTGCGGCCGTTGCAGATCTGCTGGGTCGGGGTGACGTTGTATTTGCCGGTGCTGATCTGAGCACCAAGCTCAAGCTAATGGGCGTGGATGTCGCATCCATCGGTGATGCCCAGGGCGCTACCGAGGGTTCGAAGAGCTGTGTCTATGTAGATGAGCCAAACCAGGTGTACAAGAAGCTCGTTATCAGCGACTGCGGCAAGTTCCTGCTTGGCGGCGTGCTGGTTGGGGACGCCGAGGATTTTGGCACCCTCCAGCAGATGATGCTGAACAACATGGAGCTGCCAGAACATCCCGAAAGCCTGATATTGCCGAATCTTTCCGGGGTTGAGAAACCGGCGCTGGGCGCTGGTTCGCTACCCATGGGGGCAACCGTCTGTTCCTGTAATAACGTTTCAAAGGGCGATATCTGTTCGGCCATAGAGGGCGGAGCGGCGACCGTGGGTGATCTCAAGTCCTGTACCAAGGCAGCGACCTCCTGTGGCGGCTGTGCGGCGCTGGTCAAAAACGTGCTGGATGCCGAACTCAGCGCACGTGGCGTCGAAGTCAATAATCATGTCTGTGAGCATTTCGAATTCTCCCGCCAGGAAATTGAACATCTGGTACGGGTCAATCGGATAAAAAGCTTTGAGGCGCTTTTACAGGAACACGGAAAGGGGCGAGGTTGCGATATCTGTAAACCGGTGGTGGCGTCAGTACTCGCTACGACATGGAACGAACATGTTATCGAACCCCACCTCGTGGGACTGCAGGACACTAATGATTACTACATGGCAAACATGCAGAAGGATGGTAGCTACTCGATTGTGCCGCGAGTGCCCGGTGGCGAGATCACGCCCGATAAACTGATCGTTCTGGGCGAGGTGGCTAAAAAATACGGTTTGTATACCAAGATCACAGGCGGACAGCGTATTGATCTGTTCGGAGCTCAGGTACATCAGTTACCACCCATTTGGAAAGAGCTGGTTGATGCAGGTTTCGAATCCGGCCACGCCTACGGCAAGTCGGTCCGTACAGTGAAATCCTGCGTCGGCTCTACATGGTGCCGTTACGGTGTGCAGGACTCCGTGTCCATGTCTATCCTCATAGAGGAACGTTACAGGGGTATGCGCTCACCACATAAGCTCAAGTTTGCTGTATCAGGTTGCACGCGCGAATGTGCAGAGGCCCAAAGCAAGGATGTGGGCGTCATCGCGACGGAAAAGGGTTGGAACCTGTATGTCGCGGGTAACGGTGGCATGAAACCACGTCATGCCGACCTGTTTGCCACTGATCTCGATGACGAAACTCTGATCAGGTATATCGATCGCTTCCTGATGTTTTATATCCGCACTGCGGATCGTCTGCAGCGCACCGCCCGCTGGCTTGAAGAACTGGAAGGGGGGCTGGATTACCTCAAGGAAGTCGTTATAGAAGACAAGCTCGGTCTGGGCGCAGAACTGGAAGCCCAGATGCAAATGCTGGTTGATACGTACGAATGTGAGTGGAAGAAGACGATTGAGGATCCCGAGAAGCTCAAACGCTTCCGTCATTTCGTGAATTCCGACAAGGGCGACAGTAATGTCGTGTTTGTGCAGGAGCGTGGCCAGATCAGACCCGCAACCGCAGAGGAGCGTGCCTCGACACCTGCGCTTGAGCTGAAGGAGAAGGCGGCATGAACTGGGTAGAGATTTGCCGTGTCGATGACATTTTACCGAATACAGGAGTAGGTGCACTGGTGGATGATCACCAGGTTGCGATCTTTCGTCTTCCTGATGTCGATGGCAAGGAACGGGTGATTGCGCTGGATAATTATGATCCGGCTTCGAATGCGAACGTACTTTCGCGCGGCCTGGTAGGTGATCTGGGCGGAGAGCTCGTTGTGGCTTCACCAATCTACAAGCATCACTACCGACTGCGTGACGGGCAGTGCCTTGAGGATGAAAAACTCAGTGTGCAGGTGCATCCGCTGAAGGTGGTTGATGGTGTCATTCAGATGCCATCAGTTGAATCGGAAGCCGTTTCCAAAGAGCGACTGAAGCTTGTTGTTATTGGAAATGGCATGGCCGGAATGCGTACTGTCGAGGAACTGCGCAAGCTGGCACCGGAGCTTTACGACATTACCGTGTTTGGTGCCGAGCCGCACGGCAACTACAACCGTATCTTGTTGTCTCCTGTACTTGCCGGTGAAAAGACCCTGGACGAGATCATGATTCATTCCAAGGAATGGTATATCGACAACGGGATAAACCTGCATAGTGGGGACCCGGTCCTGCTGATTGATCGCAGCAAGCGCGTCGTTGTTTCCGAGCAAGGTCTTGAGGTGCCCTATGATCGGCTGTTGCTGGCAACGGGCTCTAATCCGTTCATTGTGCCAATCCCTGGTGTTGAGTTGGAAGGTGTGAAGACTTTCCGTGACATCCAGGATGTGAATGCGATGCTCAGAGCGTCACGTACCTACAAAAAAGCAGTTGTGATTGGTGGTGGTTTGCTCGGGCTGGAAGCGGCCAACGGCTTAATGAAGCAGGGCATGGATGTCACCGTCGTACACCTGCTCGATACGCTGATGGAGCGCCAGCTCGACAAGACGGCTTCAGCAATGCTTAAGGAGTCCCTCGAAGCGCGAGGCATGAAATTTCTCATGCAGGCACAGACAGAGTCCATACTCGGTGATGGACGGGTGACTGGCTTGCGCTTTGCTGACGGCAATGAAATTGATGCGGACCTGGTCGTCATGGCGGTGGGTATTAAACCTAATGTGGCGCTGGCAGAATCCGCAGGACTGCACTGTGAGCGAGGCATTGTGGTGGATGACACCCTGCAAACCTATGACCCCTGTATCTACGCAGTAGGAGAATGTGTTCAGCACCGCACAGCAACCTATGGACTGGTTGCGCCACTCTGGGAGCAGTCAAAGGTCTGTGCCAATCATCTCGCGCATATCGGCTGGGGCAAGTACCTGGGTTCGCAGGTTTCAACCAAACTCAAGGTTACCGGTATCGATCTGTTCTCCGCAGGAGACTTTCTTGGCGGCGATGGTGCTGAAGAGATAGTCTTCCGTGACCCCAAGAACGGAATCTATAAAAAGCTGGTTGTACGGAATAATCGCATTGCCGGGGCTGTGCTGTATGGCGATGTTAATGATGGTGGCTGGTACTTTGAATTAATGCAAAGTGGCCAGGATGTCTCAGAAATGCGTGATGTGATGATTTTCGGTCAGGCTTTTGCTGAACGTGACTCAGCAACGCTCTGAACAGGATGTCGTAACTCACTGAGATGATCTGTTAGTCGCTGGCCTTGCAAGGCTAGGGAGCGCTGACGCGATCTGTCTAATTTGCACTGGTACAGGTAAGGAAATCTGTGACTCATCAAACGATCAAGACAACATGTCCCTACTGTGGTGTAGGCTGCGGTGTACTCGCTACGCCTGATGGACAGGGCGGTGTAGACATACAGGGCGACGTTGAGCATGGCTCAAACTACGGGCGCCTTTGTTCCAAGGGCTCTGCACTGGGTGAAACAGTGAATCTCGACGGGCGGTTGCTATACCCGCAGATCAATAATGAACGCGTTGACTGGGATACGGCACTGTCCGCTGTTGCCGATGGCTTCAAGCGTATCGTGGATGTATATGGTCCAGAGGCAGTTGCTTTCTATGTTTCAGGACAACTCCTGACCGAGGACTACTACATCGCCAACAAGCTCATGAAGGGCTATATCGGTTCCGCCAACATCGACACCAATTCCCGGCTTTGCATGTCCTCGGCAGTAATGGGCTACAAACGCGCATTCGGTGGTGACCTGGTGCCGAATAGTTACGAGGACCTGGAGCAGGCAGATCTGATTGTCTTGTCAGGATCTAATACGGCTTGGTGCCACCCAATCGTCTACCAGCGTATCAGTGCCGCCAAGGAATCGCGCCCGGAAATGAGGGTGGTGGTGATCGATCCGAGACGCACAGCAACATGTGAAATAGCCGACTTACACCTTTCACTCAATCCCGGTTCTGACGTTCTGTTATTCAACGGCCTGCTTACCTACCTGCATGAGCATGGTTGCATGGATGTCGACTACGTCAGCCAGCATTGTTCAGACCCTGCTTCGGCACTCAAATTGGCGGCTGCCACGGCGCCGGATGTCAGCAGTGTTGCTACAGGCTGCGGGTTGCGAGAGTCGGATGTGGCCGAGTTTTTCAGATTTTTCATGACATCGGATAAAACCGTTACGCTGTTTTCCCAGGGCGTGAATCAATCCAGCCAGGGTACTGACAAGGTTAACGCAATTATTAATTGCCACTTGCTCACAGGTCGAATTGGTAAGCCTGGGATGGGGCCATTTTCAATTACAGGGCAGCCCAATGCGATGGGGGGGCGAGAGGTAGGCGGGCTATCCACTATGCTGGCAGCTCATATGAATCTTCAGGACGCCGGACATCGCGATCTGGTACAGACTTTCTGGGGTAGCCCGAGCATTGCATCTGAGCCTGGATACAAGGCTGTGGATCTTTTTGAAGCTATTCATGATGGTCGGATCAAGGCCGTATGGGTCATGGCAACCAACCCGGTTGTGAGCCTGCCGAATGCAAACAAGGTGCGTGATGCACTTGG
>JBFKKS010000008.1:0-24969 GCA_041630955.1 Nevskiales bacterium | reverse complement strand
GCGTGGCCACTTTCAGTCGGTCGACACTTTGCACCCAGTCAAAATGCGCGGCCAGATCGCGCGTCTTGTTGGATTGTACCGGGCCGATAAAGTGCCAACTGATTTTTTCTCCTGACAGCGCTTCTATTTTTGGTAAGGCTTCCTGCAGGTAGTTTTCACCAAAACAGGTTAGTCCTGCCTCCATGGCAGCCTGTATATCCTCTACGGGACGCGTTTTGCTGACAGCCAGCAAGGCCACCTTAGCCGGATCTCGCCCACAGTCGCAAGCAGCATCGACAAGACGCTGACGCACATTTTTTATACGACTTGTGATGCGGGTCATGTTGCTACTACTCAAAATAGGCTATAACTTTGTCTGCATAACAAACTGATCTTGCGAGAATATTAAGGGACACGCATGGATATTACCCAGCTCCTAGCCTTCGGTGTTAAACAGGAGGCCTCAGATCTGCACCTTTCTGCAGGGATGCCACCGATGATACGTGTGCATGGTGATTTGCGTCGCATCAACGTTCCGGAGATGGAACATAAGGAAGTCTACGATCTGATCTATGACATCATGAGCGACAAGCAGCGCAAGGACTATGAAGAATTCCTTGAGGTTGACTTCTCGTTCGAGATCAAGGGGTTGGCACGATTCCGTGTTAACGCATTCAACCAGGACCGTGGTGCCGGAGCCGTGTTTAGGACCATTCCTGAAACCGTCATGAGCCTGGATGACCTGAATTGTCCGGCGGTTTTCAAAGAGATTATCGATGTGCCACGCGGCCTGGTGCTGGTCACCGGCCCAACGGGTTCCGGCAAGTCGACGACCCTGGCCGCGATGGTTGATTATCTGAACGAGAACTGGATGGGGCATATTCTTACCATCGAGGACCCCATTGAGTTCGTCCACCAGTCTAAGAAGTGCCTTATTAATCAGCGCGAAGTTCATCGTGATACACATGGCTTCAGTGAAGCGCTGCGCGTGGCACTGCGCGAGGATCCGGATGCGATTCTAGTGGGCGAGCTGCGTGACCTGGAAACCATGCGCCTGGCGCTGACGGCAGCAGAAACCGGCCACGTGGTATTTGCCACCATTCATACAACGTCTGCGGCCAAGACCATCGACCGTATCGTGGATTCTTTCCCAGGCGGCGAGAAGGACATGATCCGCTCCATGCTGTCGGAATCATTGCGTGCATGTATTACGCAAACCCTGCTTAAGAGAAAAGCAGGCGGCCGTGTAGCGGCATGGGAAATCATGGTTGCCACGGCGGCAATCCGCAACCAGATCCGCGAGAACAAGGTTGCGCAGATGTATTCCTCCATTCAGTCAGGACAGGCAGCAGGCATGACGACCATGGACCAGGCGTTGCTGGATCTGGTGAACAAAGGTGTGGTTGCGTCGGTTGAAGCCCGCCGCAAGGCGGTGAACAAGGAACTGTTCTAGTCCGATAATGGTTGAGGAATCGGCCAAGGGGAACGAGGAAAATCATGGAACGCGATGAAGCAATCCATTACGTGCAGAACCTTCTGCGCTTAATGAAGAGCAATAATGGCTCGGACTTGTTCCTGACGGCTGGGTTTGCTCCAGCCATCAAGGTGGATGGGGTTATCAATCCGGTTTCTGAAGATATCCTCACGCCGTATTCTGCCTCCGTGATCGTGCGGGCGATGATGAACGACCGCCAGCTCCGTGAGTTTGAGGCAACCAAGGAGTGTAACTTCGCCATTGGCTCGGAAGAGGCCGGGCGTTTTCGCGTGAGTGCCTTTGTGCAACAGGACAAGATCGGCGCAGTACTTCGCACCATCCAGACCACGATACCCACCGTGGAGGAACTGGATCTGCCACCGCTATTGAACGATATCGTTATGACCAAGCGTGGCATGGTGCTGTTCGTGGGGGCCACCGGTTGCGGTAAGTCGACCTCTATCGCGGCCATGGTTGGTTATCGAAACGCCCATTCCAAGGGGCATATCATGACCATTGAAGACCCGGTGGAATACGTGCATCCGCATAACCATTGCATCGTTACCCAGCGGGAAGTCGGGGCTGACACTCAAAGTTGGGAGAATGCCCTAAAGAATACGCTGAGACAGGCGCCAGATGTGATCCTGATCGGCGAAATTCGTACCCGTGAAACGATGGAGTATGCGATCCAGTTCGCGGAAACAGGCCATCTGGTTCTGGCTACGCTGCATGCCAATAATGCTAACCAGGCGCTGGATCGGATTATTAACTTTTTCCCGGAAGAAAAGCGCGATCAGGTTTTGATGGATGTGTCATTGAACCTGAAGGCAGTCGTTTCCCAACGTCTGATTCCGCGTGAACAATCCGAGGGTCGTATAGCGGCATGTGAGGTGATGCTCAATACGCCCTTGATTGCGGACATGATCTTCAAAGGGCAGGTGAAAGAGATCAAGGAACTTATGAGCCGCTCTACCGAACAGGGTATGAAGACTTTTGATCAGGCTCTGTTCGAGTTGTTTGAGGACGGTTATATCAGCTATGCAGATGCCCTGCGTAATGCTGACTCCCAGAACGAGCTGCGCCTGCGTATCAAGCTGGAAAGCAAGCGCCAGCCACAGAAACTGGAGGATGACGATCTTGTTAAGTCATTGCGAATGAAAGACGAAGAAGAAGGCACACTCCTCCAATAAGCGACAGGTTCGGATTAGATAATGAGCACAATGAATCGCTACCTCGAGATGATGGCCGAAAGGAAAGCATCCGACCTCTTCCTCACATCGGATTCGGCACCCATTATCAAGGTTGAGGGGCGCTTCGAGCCGGCACATGAAACTGCGCTTACAGCGAATATCGTCGAACAACTTTGCCTCAGTATGATGGACGAGGGGCAGCAAGCGCGATTTGCCAGCGAGATGGAAATTGACCTCGCCGTCGAGCACGCTGGCGTAGGCCGCTATCGGGTCAATGTTTTTCGCCAGCGGGGAAAGGTTGCAGCGGCCATACGCTACCTGCCGTTGAATATTCCAACCCTTGAGGCATTAAACATGCCACCGGCGATGACGGAGTTGGCGACGAGAAAGCGTGGGTTGGTACTCATGGTGGGTCCCACCGGCTCCGGCAAGACGACCACACTGGCCGCCATGCTTGAGCACCGGAATATGAACATGGCGGGTCATATCCTGACCATTGAAGACCCGATCGAGTTTGTTTATTCACACAAGAAGAGCATCATCAACCAGCGTGAACTGGGTACGGATACCCATGCGATGGAAGTGGCTTTACGCAGTGCTGTGCGTGAGGCGCCGGATGTGATCTTGCTGGGCGAAAGCCGCGACTACGATTCGTTGGCGACCTGTCTGCATCTGTCTGGTACGGGGCATCTCGTCTTTTCGACCCTGCATGCTTCGAATACTTATCAGGCGTTTCAGCGCATAGTCCGCATGTTTCCTCCAACTGCTCGCGAGCAGTTGTTCATGGATTTGTCACTCAATCTGCAGGCTGTGCTGAGCCAAAGACTGGTGCCAGCCAAAGACGGTACCCGGCGTGCGGCGGTGGAGGTGCTTTTCAATACACCACATGTTGCGGACCTGATCCTTAACGGCCGTATTGACGAGATTAAGCACGTAATGGAAGAAAGCGGCGATCCGCGCATCCAGACATTCGATGATTCTCTGGCCCAGATGTATCGTGACGGTCACATCGAGTGGGATGCCGCCCTGGCGTACGCTGATTCCCCCTCTCATTTGGAGACACAATTCCATTTTGGCGGGGGCAAAGCGTAATTCTTTATATGCTGCGCAGTTTTATCTGAAACCAAGTTGTCGCCAGGCTTCATAAAGCACAATCGCCACAGCGTTTGACAGGTTAAGACTGCGACTGCCTTCCTGCATCGGTAAGCGCAGGGTCTGTTCCGCTGGTAGCTCATCCAGCAAATCCTGTGGCAGGCCACGTGTTTCAGGGCCAAACAGCAGTATGTCATCGTCCCGGTATGTCACTTCGTCGTAGCGGGTCTTGCTGCGCGTTGAACAGGCCAGCAAACGTCCTTCTGGCATGGCCGCTCTCAAAGCATCAAGGCTGTCGTATTCCTGAACGCGCGCTAATTCATGGTAATCCAGTCCGGCGCGGCGCAATTTTTTATCATCAAGCACAAACCCTAGTGGGTGAACCAGATGCAGTCCTGCGCCAGAATTGGCGCAGAGACGGATGATATTGCCGGTGTTGGGTGGAATCTCTGGCTCATAGAGCGCGACATGTAGCATGTTCAAGTGGCCTTTAGACGCACGGTGGGGGCCTCAAGCGGTGACGCCAGAGCTTGTTCAGTAGCGGCGCGCGCCTGCCGGTAGGCCAGTTTTCCTTCGCCGAGTCGGTTAGGGCCAACCCGGATCAGGTCATCAATAACAAGTGTGGTCATGCCGGTTCGCTCGGGAATACGGCTTTGTGCGCCGTTTTTACGTCGCCAGGGCGAACGACTTGCCAAGTGGTGGTAAAGGACGCGCTGTGCCGTCATGCCGACCAGACCTGGGCGATCCGCCACGCCACCATCGACCACGGCATGTCCGTTCATGCGTATTGGCTGGAAAAGGAATGGTACGCAGCAGCTCGCATATATGGCCGGTACCAGTGGGCCACTAGTGATTACGCGTGTGCGACGCGGCATGATTTCGTAGACGGAAACAGCGAGCGGTAAACTGCAATCTTCAAATGATTTGGTGGGCAGCAGTTCGTCAAGCAGTGCGCGGAATTTCTCGCCTCGCAGGAGTCCGGGGCCAAAGGCAGGATCCCAGAAGGCAGCTTTGTCGAGTTCAAACAGTCCGTCACGGATTTCGCTGGCCTTCATTCCAGCTGCGCAAAAAGAGGTAATCAGGGCGCCCGCACTGGAGCCTGAAAGACAGCTTGGTCTTAAGCCCGCGTCCTCCAGCGCACTGAGCATGCCGGCATGGGCGAAGAAGCCGAAGAAACCAGATGACATGGTCAGACCGAAATCCTCGGCAGCCAGCCAGTCATGCAGGGTATATACGGGGTTTGAGCGCGCCATGGCTTATGCGATGCTTGTTGTGAAATGAACTTTCGGCCCAGTATAAAGGGGCTTGGAAGGAAACAGGGGAGAAAGGATGTCGTATCTGTTGCGCGTTTTGCGCTACGTGGTGCTCTGGATAGACCTGCTGGTGTTGACGTTTTTTCTGTACGGGATCAGTTTCATCCCGTTGCAGCGGCGTCCGTTTTTCCCTCACCTGTTTCGTCTGTGGTGCCGTCTTTTTGTGCGCGCTTTGGGTGTGGAGATTTCGCTGCATCAAAAAAACAAACGGCCGTTACCTGGTCATTTCATCGTAATCGCTAACCATCCTTCCATTTTTGAGGATATTGGCATACCTGCGATGTTTGATGTGGTGTGTCTTGCCAAGCGTGAGGTTGGCGATTGGTGGGTGTTTGGTCGCATAGCCAGGGCGGCTGGCACTGTCTTCGTAAAACGTGAGGACAGCGCCTCGCGCAAGGGCGCAATGGAGAAAATGGTTTCCGTTATAGAAAGTGGACGTAACTTTGCGCTTTATCCAGAAGGTGGTTGCACCGGACGTCGTGTTAATTCGCGTTTCTTTTATGGCGCCTTTGATCTTTCCATGCGCACGGGGGTGCCGATTATTCCGGTGTTCCTGCACTACGAGGCGCAGGAGTCTTTTGAGTGGGCTCATCAAACCGGGCCGGAAAAGGTAGCGGATATTTTCCGCGCACCGAATCGTAGGGCGAACTACTACGTGTTTGATGCCCTGGATCCTCAAGACTACGAGGACAAACAGGCGTACATGGATCATGCACAAGCCTTATACCTGCAGTGGCAGGCGAAGTATCTTGACTAGGGTTGCGTGGAGGAACTGCGGGCAGTATCTGGCCGGGGAGTGACAGGAACGGGAAACAGCGCCAGTTTCAACAGGAGCAGGTGGCCGGTCAGTTCGATGTATTCCTCGACATGAGCCCAATCGTATTTATCGCCGGGCAGAAATTTCCACCAGTGGCTATCCAGGCCTACGGCCACGAAGTAACACATCAGGGCGGTGCTTAGCGGGGTCAACACCTTGCCTGATCCCAAATGATCGGCAAACCATGGGTAACGTAGCCAGGCCAGCATAAACAACCCCAGCACCCCTATGTAAACGGCGGTAGAAGTGCCGGCGAAGTGAAATTCCCGGCACAGAAACGTGAACAGCAGTGCACTAAGCCAGCAGCCCCAGGCGTTACGTTCACGCGCAAGATGCACAAGTGCAGCGAGCAGTGCTATTCCCAGCAGAATGGGTGATGCGATCTCGGCTGGCTGCTTGGGCACGCTCAACCAGCCATTTACGTGCGCTGGGACAAGAATCCACACCAGGATCCAGGGTAGTAACCAGGCTGGATACCATATTCGTTTGAGCGAGAAACGAATAAGGGCACCAAACGCGGGGCGCTGCATGACCTCAGGCGACGTTTCTAAGAGATCGGTGTCGCCTTTAGACGCCAGGGTTTGACGGGTTTTATTCGGGATTGCCATCTGCGTCCAAACGCTGCACAGAGCCTATGCCGAGCTGGCGAATCGGTGCTTCGATACGCTTCAGGTCTCCTACGACGACCCAGGTCAGGCTCTCTGGGAGAATTAGGCTGCGTGCCGCTGCTTTCATGTCTGACTGACTCAGGGCACGCACGCGGGTGACATAGGTTGAAAAGTAATCATCGGGTAATCCGAAGATAACCTGCTCAACCAGACTACCCATTACCTGCCGGGTGGTTTCATGCTGGCCAGGTAGTTTGAGGGTGAGATTGTCTTGCGCTGCTTTTAATTCTTTCGCAGTGGCGATGCGTTCGGACCGAATTTCATGCAATTCCTTGAGAATCTCTCGCATGGCAGGTGCGGTTTTATCAGCCTGCACGGGTGCATAGGCGATAAAAGGACGCTGACCCTTGGCATCCATCAGCAGGCTGCGAGCACCATAGGCCCAGTGCTTGTCCTCGCGCAGATTCAGGTTCAGGCGCGAAGTGAACATGCCTCCCAGTATCGCATTGAGTGTTTCCATCGCAATATCAGCTTTATCACCTCGTGGGGTGGCGAGGTGGCCGGCCAGGATTACGGTTTGCTCTGCCGCAGGGCGGTCCATCAGGAAGATGCGTGGTGATTCTGCCTGTGAGACGGAGGCGGGGCGGATGGGCAATCTTGTGCGATTCTTGTTACGCCAGTTGCCGAAATGCGATTCCAGCAGCGGCTGCATTTCAGCAACCGTGGTATCCCCTACAACCACCAGGGTTGCATTGTCGGGCTGAATCCATTGCCTGTGAAAGTTGACCAAATCATCACGCTGTAAGGCAATGGTAGATGCCTCGTCTCCACTCCCTGTGAAGGGGATGCCATAGACATGGTTCCGGCCATAAAGCAGGGGAGGCAAAACACGTAGTGCCAGGCTCATCGGTTGCGATTTTTCTTGAGCGATGCCAGCCAGGCGCTGTTGTTTCAGACGCGCCAACTCATGGGCAGGAAAGGTCGGGTTTCGAATAACTTCTGCATATAAGGCAAGTGACGGGTCAAGCAGGTGGGACAACGCTGACAGGTTGATGCTGGAGCTGTCGAGGGTCGACCCGGCACCAAGGCTGGCGCCCAGCCGCTCCAGTTCCTGGCTGAGGTCAAGCGAGTCGTAATCAGAGGTGCCCTCATCCAGCATGGCCATCGTCATGCTGGCAGTACCGGGCTTCAGTCCTTTATCGGCGGCGTAACCGGCATTAAAAACCATGCTGAACTGGGCGACCGGGGCTTCGTGGCGCTCTGCCAGTACCACCTTCAGTCCATTGCGCAGACTGAAACGCTGGATTTCAGGCAGACGGAGTTCCGGTGGCTTGCTCGCGGCGGGCAGTTGTTTTCGATTTACCTTGTCGGCCAGTGTCTTGCCTTGCTTGAAGGGGTGGACTTCAAGAATATAAACACCATCAGAAAGCCAGTTACGCGCAACCTGGCGAACGCTGCTGTTGTCTGCCTCCCGCAGTCGAGTCAGGTAATCCCGATAAGCATCAGGGCGTCCGCCAAAGACTTCACTGCGGGCCAGGATATCGGACTTGCCACCGAAGCCACCAATGCGCTCAAGGCCTTTCACAAATCCCGCAAACTGGCTGGTTTTAATACGTTCTAACTCATCACTTTCGGGGCCATCATCCAGGAAACGACGCATTTCCTCATCAAGTGCGGTCTCTACTACAGCCAGGTCCACGCCTGGCTTGGCTGTGGCCCAGATCAAGAACTGGGATCCGATTTCATTACTGTCAATGGCAGCGACCACATCGGTGGCTATCTGATCGCGATAAACCAGCCGTTCATACAGGCGGCTGCTTTTGCCGCCCGCCAAAACATCGCTGGCGATATCAAGTTCCGCAAGTTCCGGGCTGGTGACGCCAGGTATATTCCAGACCTTGTAGATACGGGCCTGGGGGACGCGATCCTGCATGCGCTGGCGATGTGTGCCCCGCATTTTTGCGGGCCAGCTCTGTTGTCGCTGTAAAGGAGGCCCAGCGGGGATGCTACCGAAGTAATGCTCTACCTTGGCCTTGGCCTCAGCGGGCTTCACGTCGCCGGCGATAACGATCACGGCATTCGCTGCACCGTAATATTGCTTGAACCAGTTCTGGACGTCCTCAAGGCTTGCCGCATCAAGGTCCTGCATCGAACCGATGACACTCCAGGAATAGGGGTGACCCTTGGGATAGCTGTTTTCTACGATCAGGTCCCAGACTTTGCCATAGGGGGCATTCTCACGCTGGCGTTTTTCGTTTTTCACCACACCGCGCTGCTCGTCCAGCTTGGCCTGCGTGATGGCGCCTAGCAGATGGCCCATACGATCAGACTCCATCCATAACAGTCTGTCTAATGCGCCTACCGGTACGTTTGCAAAGTAATTGGTACGGTCATTGTTGGTGGTGCCATTCATGTCGGTGGCACCTACCTCTTCAAGCGGGCGGAAGAACTCGTCGTCGTAATGCTCGCTGCCATTAAACATCAGGTGTTCAAACAGGTGCGCGAAACCGGTTTTGCCGGGTTGCTCGTCTTTGGAGCCCACGTGATACCAGACATTTACCGCCACCAGGGGGGCTTTGTGATCTTCATGTACGATCAGCGTGAGGCCGTTATCCAGAACAAATTTCTCAAAGGGAATTTCAATGTCTGGCAAGTCCTGTGCGCCAGCTGGCAATCCCAGCATGTAGACAAGACTGGTGCAGAGCAGCAGCGTGGATAAAGTACGGAGCAGTTTTTTCATGCTTGATGGTTGGTGGATTACGAGTAGGTGCCATAGCTTACCAGTCGCTCAATTGCGCGGCATGTTGGCCGCAGCGCAGTGATTGCATACACTGCGCCGGACATACCAATGCATGGACTTCAGAAATATTTTGACTAACCAAGCGACTTCTTCTCAGCGCCAACTGACCTTGCGAGCAGTATTCCTGGGAGTAGTGTTGTCCATAGTGCTTGCCGGGGCGAATGCCTATCTGGGACTTTTTGCAGGCCTGACGGTGTCAGCCTCGATTCCGGCGGCTGTCGTCTCCATGGCGATACTGCGCTGGTTCAAAACCAGTGGCGTACTTGAAAACAATATCGTGCAGACCGCAGCTTCAGCGGGCGAATCGCTGGCCGCCGGTGCAATCTTTACCCTGCCCGCGCTGATTTTGATGGGACATTGGGATAGCTTTGTCGCTCCCTGGGTCTGGGTGATCTGTGGTGTGGGCGGTTTACTGGGTGTCTTGTTGACTATTCCGCTGCGCCACGCCCTGATTGGTGATGGCGCAAGCACAGGCACCTTGCCATTTCCTGAAGGCCAGGCGACTGCCGCAGTACTACGGGCCGGGCATGGTGAAATACAGGGGAGTGACCCGGGCGATATGGCCTTTGGCATGCGCCTGTTGCTACTGGGCGGACTGGTGGGCGCAGTGTCCAAGCTATGCACTGCGGGCCTGCATCTGTGGCAAAGCGTAGTGGGGATGGGCGCTCAGATTGGTGCAGGCGTGGTCTACCTGGGTGGCAATCTGTCACCGGCACTTTTTGGAGTCGGTTACATAGTGGGACTGAATGTCGCTGCGCTGGTTTTCATCGGCGGCGTGTTTACCTGGGTGATTGCGGTACCGATCTACGCTGCGCTGTTTGGCTTTGATGCGAATCTGGGACCCTCCGAGGCGGCGATGTCACTATGGAGCAGCAAGTTGCGGTTCATGGGCGTGGGCGCGATGCTGGTTGGCGGCCTGTGGGCGCTGTGGTCGATGCGGGGGTCGCTGATGCAAGGGCTGCTTCGCAGCGCGGGTGCCAATGCTGTCAGTGGCGCAGATTTGCCAAAGAATCTGCTGCTAGGGATTGGGCTGATTCTGGCCCTGGCCATGTGGCTGCTTTATCGCCAGTTGCTTGGCAGCGGACTGGCGGCGGTCCCACTTACCTTGGTCATGCTGTTAGCCGCCTTTCTTTTTTCAGCAGTGGCCGCTTATATGGCCGGCCTGGTGGGGTCATCCAATAACCCGGTATCGGGTGTGACATTGGCTACCATCCTGCTTACTGCCCTGGGTCTATGGCTGTTTTCTGTGGATACAACGACCGGGCCCGTTGTGGCTGTACTGGTGGGTGCGGTGGTTTGTTGTGCGGCTGCCATAGGCGGTGACAATATGTAGGACCTCAAGGCGGGTGCGATCCTCGGGGCGACGCCATGGAAGCAGCAAGTGGCCCAGATAATCGGGGTCACGAGTGCCGTGTTCGTGCTGGCCCCGGTATTGAATCTGCTGTTGCTGGCCTATGGCATCGGCATTCCTACGGAAGCACACCCGGAACCCTTGCCGGCACCACAGGCTTCACTGATGGCAGCTGTAGCCAGTGGTGTATTTGGCGGCGACTTGCCATGGGGGCTGGTCATAACCGGGATGATCGTGGCTGTGGCTGTTATCGCTGTGGATGAGATGCTACGCCATCGAGGCAGTGCTGTGCGTGCGCCGGTGCTGGCGGTAGCGGTGGGGATCTATCTGCCCATGAAATATTCATTGCCGATTGCGCTGGGCGGACTGCTGGCCTACGTGGCGCATCACAAAACAGGGCAACCCTCGGGTGAAGGTCGAGGCGTCCTGCTGGCTGCCGGGCTGATCACCGGCGAAGCTTTGATGGGGATATTGCTGGCGGTACCGATTGTGCTGAGTGGAAAAGCCGATGTTTTATCTATAGGCAGTTCCCCGGTTGGGGCATGGCCTGCCATTCTTCTCTTCGTGATGCTGTGCCTGTGGTTCGGACGTATCCTCCCCGAGCAGGTCAGGCAATGAGCAAGAGCCAGCAAGCATCGAAGATTGTTGATGGCTGGCTGGTAACAGCCCGCCAATGCAAAAGCCCCAATTTCGATCAGCGGCCTGAGGGGAGTGTGATTGACCTTCTGGTTGTCCATGGTATTAGCCTGCCACCGGGTGAGTATGGTGGGCCCTGGATTGATGATTTGTTTATGAATCGTCTCGACCCCTCTATGCATCCCTATTTCGAGGAGATCAAAGGGCTGGAAGTGTCAACGCATGTTCTGATTCGCCGCGACGGCGAGCGCGTGCAATATGTGGATTTCAATGCCCGTGCCTGGCATGCGGGCAAATCCTGTTTCGACGGTCGCACGCGTTGCAATGACTATTCCATAGGTATTGAGCTTGAAGGCACCGACGAAGCGCCTTATGAAACGGTACAATATGAGTGCCTGGCGATGCTGGCCTGTGGTCTTATGCGCCAGTATCCAGGCATCACCCCGAATCGCATTGTCGGGCACAGCGACATAGCGCCAGGGCGCAAGACCGACCCTGGCCCGTCCTTTGACTGGGGCTACTTCAGACAACTGGTCAAACGATTCATGGAGACGCAGACATGACACTGATTGGGATATTGCTGGCTTTACTGATCGAGCGTGCGCTCAGTCATGTACGCGAGTGGCGAGAACATGCCTGGTATGCTCGATACGTGAAGTGGCTGGCAACCAATATGAAGTCGGACTGGTTGTGGCAGACGCCTTTTGGCATCGCCTTGTTGCTGGGTTTTCCTGTGTTACTGGCCGCCCTGGTGCAGGCCAGTCTGCATGGCGGTTTCCTGGAAGTGGTTGGCCTGATCTGGGCAGTACTGGTCTTGATTCTATGTCTTGGCCCACGTGACCTCGGTGAAGAGGTGCATGCCTTTATTAATGCAGCCCACCGTGGCGATGCCAATGAAATGAGTCGTATCGCAATTGATCTGGGCGTACACAAGGGCTATGCGGAAGGGGGTGATTGCCGCCCCCTCTCGACAGCGGTGTTCATGCAGGGACATGAACGCTTGCTGGCGATACTGTTCTGGTTTTTTCTGCTCGGGCCCTTGGGGGCAATCCTCTACCGCTTGAGTGCCAATTTGCCCGCATTGCTCAACGAGTTGGAGTGCACTGATGATCTGCGCGAAACCGCTACGCGGCTGCATGGGCTTCTGGCCTGGGCCCCGGCGCGCGTGACAGCCGGGTTGTACATGCTGGCAGGAAGCACCAATGATGCGATTGCGGGCTGGCATGCCGCTCACCAGCAGGCTGAGGGCGATTGGGTGCAAACCACATGGCGCATTCCGGCCATGGTGGGGTGTGGGGCCATGCAGATCGAAGATGGCAAGAACAAACCGGTCAAGATGGACGCCGAACAAAGCATGCTTGAGGCCCTGGCCCTGGTGCGCCGTGCCTTGCTACTGGCACTGGGACTGCTGGCCGCCTTTACCCTTGGCGGATGGATGATTTAATGGCAGACAGCAATTTTCTGAGCGCGGCCAAACAGGCTGCCGAAGCCGCAGCGGAAATTATTCGTCATTACTACCAGTCGGGCCTTGATGTGCAGATCAAGGCTGATGCGAGTCCAGTGACACAGGCCGATGTGGAGTGCGAGGCTGCCATCAAGGCCGTACTGGGGGCCGCATTCCCGGAACACGGCTTTTACGGAGAAGAATTGGGCCAGGAGTCTATGGATGCGGACTACATTTGGCTTATTGACCCAATTGATGGCACCAAGAGCTTCGTGCGTGGCTATCCTTTCTTTTCCACCCAGATTGCCTTGTTGCACAGGGGTGAACTGATCGTCGGCGTATCCAGTGCTCCTGCCTTCAACGGAGGACAGGGCGAACTGGCCTGGGCTGAGAAGGGGCAGGGCGCCTACCTGAATGGTGAGCCAATCCAGGTTAGTAATATCAACGAACTGCGGCTTTGCGCGTTGTCAGCAGGCAATATTGCCAGCCTGGCAGCCTCGCCCAAATGGGGGCGTTATGGCGAACTGGTGCAAAAGGTGCATCGCATACGGGGCTATGGCGACTTCTATCACTATCATCTACTTGCCGCAGGGCGAATTGACCTGATCGTCGAGTCAGACGTGAATATTCTGGACATTGCAGCCCTGACTGTGATTCTGCGTGAGGCCGGTGGGGATATTACTGACCTGGAAGGAAAGCCGATCGGTCTGGAAACGACCAGCGTGCTGGCCACGAATGGCCAGCTGCGTGATGCTGCCTGGCATTACCTGAGCTAACCCTTTGTATTATAAGTAGGTTTACACATGGAATGGATTGCTTCCCCGGAGGCGTGGATGGCGTTGGCCACGCTCACGCTGCTCGAGATTGTGCTGGGCATCGACAACATTATCTTTATTTCCATTCTGGTAGGCCGCTTACCTGAGCATCAGCGGGCGAGGGCGCGTTTCCTGGGTCTGGGGCTGGCGATGTTGACCCGGATTCTATTGCTGTTGTCGCTGGCCTGGGTAATGGGCTTGACCGCCACGCTGTTTGAAGTGGCCGGCTATGCCATATCAGGACGTGATCTCATATTGATCGGTGGAGGCCTGTTCCTGCTGGGCAAGAGTTCGCTGGAGATTCACCATAGTTTGGAGGGAGAGGCGCAAGGCCATGAGAGCAATGGGTACCCCAGCTTTTTTTCGATACTGGTGCAGATTGCAATAATCGATCTCGTGTTCTCGCTGGATTCCGTTATCACTGCGGTGGGACTGGCCGAACATGTGCCGGTGATGGTCATCGCCATCGTGCTGTCCGTGCTGGTGATGATGGCAGCTGCAGGTGCCATCAGTGACTTTGTAGACCGGCACCCCAGTATCAAGATGCTGGCTTTAAGTTTCTTGATTCTGATTGGCATGGCGCTGGTTGGAGAGGGTCTCGACCTGCACATTCCGAAGGGTTATATCTACTTCGCGATGGCCTTCTCGGTATGTGTCGAGCTACTCAATATCCGTGTACGGCGCAAGGCTAAGCCGCTCAAGCTGCGTAAGCAGATAGAGGCCTAGTCTGGCAGGTCACTGGGCAGCTGATCGCTGCGCAGGCTGATCTGGCGCCAGTTATTCGCCTGTGCAGCGGCGGTCAGCTGGGGATCGGCATCGACTGCAACGGGGTGGTCGACCTGTTCCAGCAAGGGCAGGTCATTGTGCGAATCACTGTAGAACCATTGCTGGCGGTAGTCTTGGTTGCCTTCGCCCAGCCACAGCCTGAGTCGTTCAACCTTGCCTGCCTGAAAGCAGGGGATACCCGCGACTTCACCTGTGTAGCGGCCGTTGACCACTTCCGGATCTGTAGCCAGCAGGTTGTCGATGCCCAGTTCGTTAGCGATGGGTGCGGTGACGAAGTGGTTGGTGGCTGTGATGATCAGGAGCGTATCGCCACGTTTCCGATGGCGATCCAGGAGTTGCTGTGCGAGTGGCGCGATGATGGGACGGATCTTGTCGCGAATGAAATCCGACCGCCAGCCTTGCAGTTCCTGCGGATCGTTTTCGCGCAGGGGCTGGAGGCTGAAGCGCAGAAAGGCACGGATATCGAGTTCGCCGGATTTGTATTGCTCGTAAAAGCGCTGATTGGCTGCTTCATAGCTTTCGGCGTCGACAATGCCGCGTTCTACCAGGTATTGCCCCCACAGGTAGTCACTATCGCCAGCGAGTAGCGTGTTATCGAGGTCAAAGATGGCCAAATCCATGTCAAGCAGCTTCTTAATAAGGCTTTTGGGTGGTTACGCAATACCATATGGCTTGCACGCGACGGCATGTTATCAGAAACTCCATTTAGGGCTGGCGCACTTTCGCACCCGTAACCTTGGCAAGTAATCTTAGAACTAATGATTGACTCAGATGGATATCGACCCAATGTGGGCATCATCATCAGCAATGATGAGGGTCGGTTGCTATGGGCGAAACGCATCAATCAGGATTCATGGCAGTTCCCCCAGGGCGGTATTCGTGAGGACGAAACGCCCGAGGAAGCACTTTACCGCGAACTCAACGAAGAAGTCGGTTTGCAGCCCGAGGACGTCGATATTATAGGCAGCACGGAACGCTGGCTGCGCTACCGCTTACCGCGGCGTTTTCAGCGCCGTGGTCAGGGGCGACGCTGCATTGGGCAGAAGCAGAAATGGTTTATCCTGCACCTTAAAACCAGTGAAGCAAATGTTCGTTTTGATCAGTGCGACAAGCCGGAATTTGATGGCTGGCGGTGGGTCGACTACTGGTATCCAATGCGTGAAGTAGTGTTTTTCAAACGCGATGTTTATCGCAAGGCACTGCAGGAGCTGGCAGCGCACCTGCCCGAGGAGCGTCGACCGCGCGTGCCAAGAGGATTCCTGCGCAGGCGGCGATTCTAGTTTTAGCTGTTTTGTTGCATGGATTCGCGTCGTTTCTGCCGCGCACGACGGCGACGCTGTCTTTGCTTGTGGCGATAGCGCAACCATAGCAGCAGCCCACTCAGTCCGAGGGCAATCAGTGCCACAGCGGCACTGTCCATCACAATCACGCCTGACAACCCGAACAGATGTCCACTGTGCAGATCCAGTAGCAGTCGCTCTGCCGTGAGGGAATGCTGGCGAATATCAGCCTGTATCGCAGCGCTTAAAGCGGTTGGCGTTGTGGCGGTTGCATGGTTTGCTTGGATGGCGGCGCGAGGTACGGGGCGCCAATTGAGGTCATTAAGGTCACCGGTGAAGTCGGCAAAGGCGGTCCGCAGCCTCAACTGATTGCCCTGTCTGGCAAGTCCCTGAATACGCCCCGGCAACTGCTCGGCAGTAATGCGCTCGATCACTTCTGCCCCAGCATCGACGAGGATGAGTTCTGACCGCGTGGCGATCACCCAAAAAGTGTCCAGCCACAACGCATCGACCGGCATGGTCCCATGGGTAATGAATTTGTCATCAAGGTAGAGTCGCCCATCGGCCTGCGAAAGCCAGTGATTGTTGCGCTCAATGCCCTGAACGTGAATCACGCGCTTGCCCCCATAGAGGCTTTGCCATAAAGGGTGTTGAAGATAGGTCTGATCCAGACCCAGACCTGCGCTGTGGTTGAGCGCCAAGCCCGTAAAGGCAAATAACAGCACAAACAGGGCTGCGGCAATCCCCAACCAGCGATGCCAGCTATATAGAGAGCGCAGGCGACGCCCAATCTGACTGGAGGATCTGCTTGTCATGGCGAGGGGATGGCGGTTATTTCAGCATGATAGAGCAGTGCGAGACGTGCCATTTTATTCATTGCGCGCACAGACAGAGTTGCTCCTGAGATGCCATCGATTGTGCGATCCAGCCGGTTGCTTTTCGTGTGATCCAACAAGCCAGCGCCGTCAAATTGCTGAGTAAAGCGGTGATTGCGAATTTCCCATCCGCGGCTTTCCCGGAAGACCAGAACCTGGGCGGAAATGATGCGACCGTTTTCGACTACGAAACCAGCCGTAATAGGCTGCTCCTTGCCGATTTCATTGAGTATCCAGGCTGTGCGTTCATCAAGTCGCCAGTATCGTTGCCGGGCACTGGGGGGTGCATGCGATAGCACTTCGGTCGTTTGTTCGCGCAATGGGCCGCTGATCCAGAGACTGCCCGGGGTTGCCGTGCGACCCTCGAAAGCTTCTGTCAGGAATTGTTCTGGCTCCATATAAACGCCACTGGCCGCGAACACAAAAGTGTTCGCGGCCAGCAACAGGGGGCCTATCAGGCCCGCCACAAGTGTGCCGGGCTTAAGCATGGCTACGCATGACGGTTACAGGGTTTAGCCAGTCCAAGGCAGGCCTAGAACATGTAACCCACGCCAAGATTAATGCCGTTCTGATTCTTGTCATTCTCATTATCCTGACTCTGGTAATCAGCTTTGACCACCACATTCTCGTGGAGCCACCAGTTTACGCCGATGTCCCACTGACGTTTTTCGCTTTTGATGCTTTCCATGCCAGCCTGGTTGTCCCAAAAACTGTAGCGGGTGAACAGGCCAACACTCTCGTTCAGGCGAACGGAAGGCTCGATATAAAAACCGGACTGCTCATCGGCTCCAAGTGATTCCGGACCGGAGCCATCAAGTGACCAGTGAGCGACCAATGCACGCAGACCAAACATGCCACGTTCAATGATCATATGTGCTTCAAACAGATCGGCAGCTCCTGCACTAGCGTCATTTCCCTGAGTAATGTCAGATTGATGCTGGTAGCTGGCGGCCAACTCTACGCCAGGCATGGCGGCCCACTTCAGGCGGGCTGTTGCAGCCAGATCGTCGGCCTGGGCCTCGGAAGTTTTTTGTCGACCGCTACGAATTGCATAGTTTTTGCCGGCATTGGTATTCATGCCTTCATGCACTGAGAGGTCGAGAGTGAAGCTGTCTCCCAACTTGCTGGTAATGCCAGCACCGCCGACCCACCAAGTGGTGGGGATAATGTTTTTTTCGACATTGTTTCTCTCAACACCGTAGAAAGTTGGTGGTTCATGTGTCTCGTTCAGGATGCCGACTGGTAGCAGAAATACACCGCCTCGTGCGCTGAGGCGATCATTCACGTCGTATTCGATATACGCCTGCTCTATTTCAACTTCACCGTTTTTACCTTCACCGGCAACATTATGCTCAACTTCAATTTCGGAGTTGAAGCGTAAACGATCACTGAACTGATGAGCGAAGAATAGTACGAAGCGATGCAGATCGACTTCGTCCTTGTCACTCGCGCCTCCTTCACCGGAAAGATTGTTGTAATGCAGTTCGCCATAGCCGCCGAGGCTGGTGGCTGATTTGCTGGCGCTTTCCTGCTGCTCGGCCAGCGCTGCAAGTTGCTGCTGTTGCTCGGCCAGCCGGGCCTCGGTGTCCTGATTGCTGCTGTTGTTGAGTTGTGCCTGCAATTCGATGATCTGTGCTTGCAGGTTGCGGATCATTGTTTGCAGTTCTTCATTACTGGGGGCGGCGGCCAGGGCCGGTTGTGCCAGGCCCAGGGCAATAGCCGTCGCTGCGCCAGCGATCAGTTGGGAAGAGCGTGAAGACATAAATAGTCCCTCAAAACGGTTTAGTCGATAGACGGATTAATTCGCATGTCAGCCGCCAATTAAAGAGGCGACGTCATCGGTGGCGCAGTATAAAGCCGCTAATAATCTAAATGCAAATCATTCTCATTCATTTCGAGGCGCAGGGTTGTGCGTCTGCAGAAGAGGGGATTGCATGGGGCTAATTATGATTGACAATCATTCTCATTAGCGTTTATCCTGCCCTTGAGCATTCACCAGGGGTGTCTGGAATGTACGTTTGTTTATGCAAGGCCGTGACAGATCATCAAATTCACGAGGCAGTGGCGCAGGGTTGCAACACGATGCGCAGCCTGCAGCGTGAGCTTGGCGTGGCTTCCACCTGTGGAAAATGTGCGCCCTGTGCACGGGACGTCATGAATGATGCCTTGCGCGAACAATGTTTTGGCAATCCAGCATCTGTGGGGCGTTATATGCCCGTCCAGGCTCCGACTGCAGCCTGAGTCTTTCACTCCGCAGCTTGAGCGTGGCAATTAAGCCACTCGTTTCTGAGACTGCGAATCACTCTCATAATCATTAAAAATAACTTATAAAACAATAATTTAGCCTTTAAAAGCAGCACCGCTGCTGGTATACTTCGTGCATTGAAACCAAACGGAGACATGCATGAAGGGCGACGCCAAAGTCATCGAATACCTGAACAAAGGGCTGAAGGCTGAATTGACGGCGGTCAATCAGTATTTTCTGCATGCCCGCATGTACAAAAACTGGGGCCTGGATAAGCTGAACGACAAGGTCTATCACGAATCAATTGATGAAATGAAGCATGCGGATGTGCTCATTGAGCGCATCCTGATGCTTGAAGGCCTGCCGAATCTGCAGGACCTGGGTAAGCTCATGATAGGAGAAAATGTCACCGAGATGCTCCAGTGTGATCTGGAGTTAGAGAGGCAGGCGCATCCTCTATATAAAGAAGCTATCGGTTACTGTGAGTCGGTTGGTGATTACGTGAGCCGCGAGATCTTTGTACGAATCCAGGAAAGTGAAGAAGAACATATCGACTGGCTGGAAACTCAGCTCGAACTCATTGAACGGGTTGGTCTGGAAAATTACCAGCAGTCTCAAATGAGCGCCGGTTGAGCGAACGGATACATAAAAGTAAAAAAGCCGGGCATTGCCCGGCTTTTTTGTCTTGTCTGGTTAAAAAGGTTTCACAACCGCGAGCAGGATGATCAATACCAGCAGTAGGGCTGGAGCCTCATTAAATAGTCGGTAAAAGCCTTCGGATCGATTATTGCGATCTTCCCTGAAATGACGTGCATAGCGCCCGCAGAGGTGATGATAGGCAAATAGCAGGGCTACCAGCCCCATCTTGGCATGAAACCAGCCCGCTTGCGCTAAATCTGTGCGCCAACCCATGAGTAGCCATAATCCAAACACGAGGGTAAGCGCGGCGCCGATGTGGGTGATTATCAGTAATCGCTGTTCCATCAGCTTGAATCTTTCATTGCTGATGCTGTCCTTGGCTGTTGCATGGTAAACGAACAGGCGTGGTAGATAGAATAGCCCTGCGAACCAGGTGACCATGAATATGATGTGAAGGGCTTTAACCCACAACATGTCGTATACTCCCGCGCCTTGAATTTATTCAGTTTGTGCCCCGGCTGCCATGCAGGCCGGGGGGTAAAGAACGCGTAGTTTAGCGTATGAATCGCGGAACCAGATCATGACCAGGATCAAGACAGGCATAGTTGGTGGAACCGGTTATACCGGAGTGGAACTCCTGCGCCTATTGTCGACGCACCCCAACGCCGACCTGGTTGCCATCTCGTCGCGGCAGTCAACAGGCGAACCGGTTGCATCGATGTTTCCGAACCTGCGTGACCATGTTGATCTGAACTTCTCGGCTCCCGATGATCCGGCGCTCAAGGGTTGCGATGTCGTCTATTTTGCGACACCACACGCGACCTCAATGAATCAGGTGCCTGAGTTGCTTGAGGCAGGGGTAAAGGTCATCGACCTGTCAGCTGATTTCCGTCTCAAGGATGCCGAATTATGGCAACAATGGTATGGGGAACCGCACGCTGCACCGGAATATTTGGCCGAGGCTGTATACGGCTTGCCGGAAATTAATCGAGACACTATTAGATCGGCCAGGCTCGTTGCTTGTGCGGGTTGCTATCCCACTGCCATCCAGCTTGGGTTTCTGCCGCTACTCGAACAGGGGCTGATTGACCCTGCGCATCTGATCGCCGACGCCAAGTCAGGCACGAGTGGTGCAGGCCGCACGGCCAAGGTTGCAGGTTTGTTGGCGGAAGCTTCCGATAACTTTGCTGCTTACGCGGTTTCCGGTCACCGTCATTTGCCCGAAATCCGGCAAGGGCTTGGACAAGTCAGCGGGTCTGGGATAGGTCTTGTTTTTGTGCCCCATCTGGTGCCCATGATTCGCGGTATTCAGGCCACTTTGTATGGTCGACTCAACAGCTCAGCAGAAGATCTGCAGTCCTTCTACGAACAGCGCTATGCTGGAGAGCCCTTTGTGGACGTACTTCCTCAGGGTAGTTCACCGCAGACACGCAGCGTACGTGGATCGAATATGTGTAGACTCGCGGTTGAGCGGCCCGGCGGCGGTGACACGGTAGTGGTATTGGCTGTTATCGATAACCTGGTCAAAGGGGCCTCGGGCCAGGCTGTTCAATGTATGAACCTGATGTTTGGCTTGCCAGAGACTACGGGTTTAGGTCATGTAGCACTGCTGCCTTGAGCCGGCGGGTAGATCAACGGAATGGCTGAGACACCCCGACTGGTTGTACGCGAGGTTTCGCCGGGTAAGCATTGGCTATGGGTGATTCTCGTAACGGTGCTATTCGGCACAGCCTGCTACGGTGTTTACCTGCTCATGCGTGCGCAACTCCCATACGATTGGGCCCAGGTCGAGTTGGAACGTGAGCGTATGGCAGCACAGCGTAGTGAACTGAATCGTGAAATCAGTCGATTGCGTGACGAGAATCGCGCTCAGGCAGAGCAAATCGTGATGTTGCAGCGTGGCGTTGATATAGACCGGGAGTCAACCGCAGAATTGCGTACTGCATTGCGCGACCTGCAGGCAGAACTGGAGGCGCAGAAGGAGCAATTGGCTTTTTACCGTGGCATCGTGTCCCCGGATGAATCGCGAGCCGGCATGCGAATATACGACATGACGGTCACCCCGATTGAGGGTGAACACAATCAGTATGGATTTGACTTGATGCTGATTCAGGCTGTGCGTCACAATCGCCGAGTAACGGGCAGGGTAAGTATCACCATTCAGGGTGTGCGCAACGCAAAGGAAGCGGTACTTGGTCCCGAACAATTGGGGCTTGGTGGTGGTGAGAAGATGTCTTTTTCGTTCCGATATTTTCAGGAGATCAGTGGCAGTTTCTCTCTGCCGGCAGACTTTTCCCCTACGGCAGTGCGACTCAAAGTGTTTAGTGGGACGGGCGAAAACAGTGATTTCGAGAAGCAGTACTCTTGGGATGAGGTGCGAAAGGAAATAACGGAGTAAAGCATGTGGCGTAGCAACAAGGATGGAAAAAAAAGTGGAAGCAAACCCATGAGTAAGGTGGACACCTTGGTAGGGCGAAATACCCAGATACTGGGCGATGTGAGATTTAGTGGTGGCTTACATGTAGACGGTGTGGTTAAGGGAAAAATTATAGCCATCGATGATGACCCTTCTGCGACTTTGAGTGTGAGTGAGGGAGGGCGTGTGGAAGGCGATGTCCGTGTTCCTCATCTGATTCTCAATGGCATCATTGAGGGAGATGTTCATGCTACTCAGCGGATTGTGCTGTCTCCGAAGGCGCGAGTTAACGGTAACGTTTTTTACACCGTTCTGGAAATGAGTGGAGGCGCGACGGTTAACGGGCAACTGGTGCACGAATCTGCGGGCGAGCAGTTAGCGCTGCCCTCAGGACGCAATGCTGATGACGTGGCCGACGAAGACGTGGTAAACGTTTGACGCGGGAAGGCGATACTACGCGTATAATACGATCGTGATGCAAACAATGACGACAGACCTGACCCAACCTTCCAGCGATCCGCTGATTTTCAGCGATGCGGCGGCTGAGAAGGTTCGGCAATTACTCGAAGAGGAGCAGAATCCTGGCCTTAAGCTGCGTGTATTTGTCAGCGGCGGGGGATGCTCCGGGTTTCAATATGGTTTCACCTTTGATGAACAGGTTCAGGAGGGTGATACTGAAATCCAGAAGTGTGGCGTGACTTTGCTGGTTGACCCAATGAGCGTGCAATACCTCATGGGAGCCGAGATTGACTATAGCGACTCGGCAGCGGGTGCACAGTTTGTAATTCGAAACCCGAACGCCAGTACCACTTGTGGGTGTGGGTCATCCTTTTCTGTCTGATTGATATACAAAAGTTTCTGCAATAAAAAAGGCCGTCTCAGACGGCCTTTTTTATTGACTGGAATCAGCGATTATTGGCTGCAGTACGGATTTGGTTAAGCGTTTCCAACTGCGCCAGCACCGGTGTAATGCTGCGACGGAAGTCTTCTTTATACTTCTGCGGCAGCGGGTCTGCGGCGGGCAGTTTGACCGTAAGCGGGTTTACATGGGATCCATTTACCCGGAATTCATAGTGAAGATGGGGTCCGGTTGCGAGTCCGGAGGAGCCGACGTACCCAATGATCTGGCCCTGTTGAACACGACTGCCATTATGAATACCACGCCCGAAACGTGACATGTGTGCATACAGGGTGCTGTAACTCGAGCCATGTTTGATAATGACGGTATTCCCGTAACCACCCTTGCGGCCTTTGAATTCCACTTTTCCGTTCCCGGCTGCCTTGATTGGCGTGCCTGTGGCGGCTGCGTAGTCGACGCCCTTGTGGGCACGAATCCGGTTCAGGATTGGATGACGCCGCCCGAGGTTGAAATGAGAGCTGATACGCGCGAAGTCGACCGGAGTGCGAAGAAAGGCCTTGCGCATAGCCTTACCGTCAGCTGAAAAAAACTGACTGCTGCCATCTGGGCTCGTGTAGCGAAACGCCTGCAATTTTCGGCCCTGGTTTACGAATTCGGCTGCGACAATATCACCATTGCCGATCTTTTCGCCGTGGCGAAAAATTTCTTCGTATATAACCGAAAAGCGGTCGCCTTTGCGTATATCCTGGGCAAAGTCGATATCCCAGCCAAAGATAAAGGCGAGCTCCATCGCCAGGCTGTCATCCAGGCCTGCGTTGGAGGCGGCCATGAACAGAGAACTGGTTATTGTGCCAATAGCATACGAGTGCTGTCGGTCTACTGGGGCTTCAAGGGTGGCGGTAACGAAGCCAGTGTCTTGCCTTAAAACCTGTAGGGTCCGGATTTCGTCCAGATCAATCTGAATTTCTTCCACCCCGCCCGCTGCGTTGCGGCGTACGCGCAATTCGTCGCCAGGGCGCATACGGTAGATTGGCTTTATGGCGGGACCAAGTCTGGCAATGGTCTGCCAGTCGCTGGTAGGTAACCCGTAGTGATTGAACAGCCCTGACAATGTGTCGCCTGGCTTGATGCTTATGGTAATCCAGTCTTCAACGGGGTCAGGCTTTTCTGCTGTGATTGGATCAGCTGGGATGTTGGTGGTGGCTGATACGAGAGCTTCTGTGGTATCAGCCAGCAACGCCTCAGATGGATCTGCGGGAGATTTGTTGACAGTGCCAGCATTCAGTCCAGAATGTCGCTTGGCGGAAGCTTCCTTGCCAATGAAAATCAAGGTGGCCAAGGCGACCGAGATACACAGCAAGATGCCCACGCGCGTAATCTGGCCCTGAAGCCGTGCCCGAGCTGGCGAGTACTGTGCGATATAATCTTCCCTGGTCATCTGCATGTTGCTTGCTGTCCTGCCCCTTGATGAATTGATTGTGCAGACATATCTGTGTGCTAAATAATCATAAAAACCTGCGGTTAGCAAGCTTTTTGACAGTAATACCTAGACTGATTCTGGGGCGAGAATCAAAATGAGTATCTACCGGGAAACCCGGCCGTGAAACATTATTTTAAGGAGTCCGAGGTGCAAAACATCGCTGAAGCGATCGCAGAGCTACGACGCGGAACAGATGAAATTATACCTGACGATGGGCTAAAAGCACGCCTAATAGAGGCTCAGGAGGCAGGAAGGCCGCTCGTGGTGAAGGCGGGATTTGATCCCACCGCACCGGATTTGCACCTGGGGCACACCGTGCTTCTTAATAAGTTACGAGTGTTCCAGCAACTCGGTCATGAGGTCGTTTTCCTGATTGGCGACTTTACCGGAATGATAGGTGATCCTACCGGGAAAAATGCGACCCGAGTGCCGCTGACGCGCGATGCGGTGCAGCAAAATGCCCGCACATACGAAGCCCAGATATATAAGGTGCTGGATCCGAAACTGACCCGCGTAGAGTTCAATTCGAACTGGTTGGGGCAGATGTCAGCTGCCGACCTGATAGAACTGGCGGCCAAGCATACGGTTGCGCGGATGCTGGAGCGGGAGGACTTTTCCAAGCGTTATAAGGATGGGCAGCCGATCGCCATTCATGAATTCCTCTATCCGCTGATACAGGGTTATGACTCGGTTGCACTCAAGGCCGATGTAGAGATGGGAGGCACGGACCAGAAATTCAATCTTCTGGTGGGGCGCCAGTTGCAGCAGGCGCATGGGCAGCCACCGCAACTCGTTATCACCATGCCGATCCTGGAAGGGCTGGATGGTGTACAGAAGATGTCCAAGTCGCTGGGCAACTATATAGGTATC
>JBFKKS010000007.1:0-25254 GCA_041630955.1 Nevskiales bacterium | reverse complement strand
GATTCAGGATGCGCTTGCCGAAGTCTGGATGCGGGGCGGACTGGCCTGGAATCTGCTCAACGTGCCGATCTTTACCGATGAGCAGATCGAGGAACGCAAGATCTACAACACCAAGTACTACAGCCAGAGCAACTCGGGGCATGAGTTCAGTTCGGTGCTGACCGAGGCCGAGCGTAAGGCCATTATGGAATACCTCAAAACCCTGTAATGCAGGACGACCAGCTATTTGCGAAGGCGTAGCTCACACTTTGTCGGTGTTCCGCTTCTCGCTTCTGAAACTGCCGGGCGAGCATCCCATCCAGCGCCGGAAGGCGCGGGTAAAGCTGGCGGTATCGGTATAGCCCAGCTGCAGGGCCATCTCGTCCAGCTTCATGTCAGTGGACGACAGTAGTTGGGTAGCCATTTGCTTGCGTTCGTCTTCTACCAGGTTGCGATAGCTGGTGCCTTCTTCCTCCAGTTTGCGTCGCAGGCTGCGCGGTGCCATGGCCAGTGCGCGGGCCATATCTTCAACGGAAGCCACCAGGCCCAGTCGTCCCAGTAGTTGCTGACGTACCTGCCCGGCCACACCGGTGACCTGCCGCCGTTGCAACTGCGCGCGGCACTGTTCTTCCAGCATGCGCACCAGGTGCGGGTCGTACATGGGCAGGGGGATGTCGGCGTCCTGGCTGCGCAGTACAACGGCGTTGCGAGTACAGCCATAGCTTGGCGCCAGACCACATAACTCGGCGATGCGCCCGGCATAGTCCGGGGCCGGGCCTTCGTATTCGATACGCTGAATTTCAATCCCGGCCAGACTAAGTTCGCGCATCAGGTGAATACCTGTCGCAGTGTCCCGCTCCAGCAGGAATTGGCGAAGATGCTGAGGAATACTGCTGGCATCCGCCTGTACGCCAAACTCCCCGCCCTCGTTAAACGCAGTAAATGAACAATAGGCGGTACTCAGCGGCAGGTAGCGCAAGGCATGCTGCACGACTTCGCGCAGATTGCGGCTGGTGCGCAGGGCAAAACCCCAGATACCGAACGTGGCGACGTTGTATTGCAGCCCCAGTTCGAAGCCCAGCGCGGGCACCTCGGGCAGCGCCAGCATGATGTTTTCGACCAGGCGCATTTCCTGTTCGCGCCGGATCAGGGTTTCAGCATCCTGTAGCTGAGCCTCGCTGATGCCGGTGCCCAACAGGCAGGTTTCGCTGTCAACGCCATAGCCCGCGGCGAAATTTATCATCACCTGGGGGATGGCGACGGGGTGCAGAATGCTTTCGTCGGTAGGCATGTCTTATTCTATGGTTTGAAGTGGCTGGCCGGAAATGCCCGTACAAAGGTCAGAAATGCCCTGCCATTAGAACTAAACAACCGGTAAATTGATACTCAGACAAGTCACCGGAGTACGTCATGCAGCAAGACCTGAGTGTGTTAAACAAGCAAGCCATCACTGCCGCCAGGGGATATATGGGCGAACTGGCCTGGCCAACCGTGATTCTCACGCTGTTCGTGGTGACGGCTGTGATCGGCAACTTCGCGCTATTTATCGCCGGCATCATGCCGCTATGGGCTGCAATCCTGATCTACGCTGCGCTGACCTATATGTCCTACACGCCGCTGCATGAGGCGGCGCACGGCAATATTCATGGCAAACATGAGGGGCTGAAATGGCTGAACGATCTTTGTGGTTACCTGGTGGCTCCGCTGATTATGGTGCCCTATGCCTCACATACGGTTGAGCATTTCACCCACCATCGGCATACCAATCAGGCCGATAAGGACCCGGACAATATCGTACGCAGTATGGGCGATGGGCCATGGAGCTTTTTCTGGTGTGGTCTCAAGTTCCTGTGGGTGCAGAACAGCTTCTTCTATCAACATGCCTGGGGTACGGCTACGCTGCGTGAGCGTGCGATTTACTGTGGTGAGTTGTTGCTTTCCGTGGGCTGGCGCGTCGGCTTTGTGCTGCTTGTCGCGCGCGAGTGGGACGTCACCTTGCTGCTGACCGGCTATATCATCGGTGCCTTCTTTACCGCTTACTGGTTTGCCTATCGCCCACACCATCCCTACGAGAATGCCGCGCGCTACCAGAACACCAATAGCCTGATCATGCCCAGGTGGATGAAACCTTTTGAATGGTTCTGGTTAGGTCAGAACCTGCATTCCATTCACCACCTTTTCCCGCGTGTACCTTTCTACAAATACCATGTGCTGCATCGTGATATAGAACCCATCATGCGGGCGCATGGTACGCCGATGATTGATATCTTCAGTCGCGAGCCGATACAGGGCTAACTGATGTGGGCATCAGCTGGCAATTGTGAGTTGATATAGGCCATCGCCATATCGCCGAGGCCTTCGACGAGTTGCTCACGACTCACATACGCCGAAGGGTTGTCGAGATGGCGAATGAGGTTGAAGGTCACGCTGTTAAACAGGATGTAGGTGACCTGGGTGAGGTTCTTAAGCCGCGCCAGTTCCGGGTGATGAGCGGTATACATGAGTGAAAATTCCATCATCACCTGTTCCACGCGACCGATATCCCGCTCGAATCCTCGATGCAGAATGTGGCGAATAAAGGCCAGTTGTTTGCCGCCCTCACGATCCAGCTGGTGAATAAAGAGGTTCAACACCTCGGCGATCACTGCGCCGATATCTTTTTGAACAAGGTCTGGGATAGCAGCCCTGATCTGGGTCACTAACTGCTGACTCATGCGATCCTGCAGGGCCGTGTAAATATCGTCCTTATCGCCAAAATAGTGATACAAGGTGCCCACACTAATTCCCGCTCTTTCGGCAATATGCCGGGTAGTGGTGCCTTCCATGCCATAGCGGGCCACGGCTTCCAGTGTGCTATCCAGAATGAGTTGCACCATTGCCTGCGAGCGTTGCTGTTTCGGGAGTCTGCGCATGATTCACCATGAAAAAAATCGAATTGTAATCGAACAATTATTCAATTTATGGTAGAAGCGAATGAATTGCCACAGTGGGGGTTGGTGCAATGCCTATGACACAAAGTGAATTTTTCGGTAATACGATAGTTGGCAGTGGCTTCCCAACACGCCATGGGGCCTGCCCTGAGGCATGGGAGCCGCTACTCGCACCCTTGCGCCCCTTGTTTCGTGGTCGCGCATTGCCCGATCAACACTGGAGTGATGCCTACGGCCATGCCCTGCTGCGGGGCGATGCCCCCATGGATGAACTGGTCGAGTGGATGCAGGCAGAAGGCATGACCAAAACCCGGCCTTTATTTGAGCAGGCCTTGGCTGAAGGCATCGACTCTGTGGCCGATGCGCCTGAACCCTTAAAGGCATTTTTTGCTCTGATTGATGCCCGCCCGGAGTGGCTGGATGACGCCCTCATGGACCAGGGCGCAGAAGCTTATGCAATGCTGGGCGGTGATGCTCTTTATGCTGCCCGGGACTTTATCCTGATGGGGGGCTACCTCTCCTCATCAATTAACGAGGTCTTGTATCGGGCCGGCGGCCTTGACCGGGGCGCCAATCGACGCGTGGCCGAGACCGCCGACTGGTACTTGAAGATGGTGACGCCCGGGTCGATGCGGCGTTTTGGTGACGGCTTTAAAGCGACCATCCATGTGCGCTTTGTACATGCCCTGGTGCGGCGACGTATTACCAATAAGCCAGACTGGGATGTGCAGGCAGACGGCATCGCTGTGAACCAGACCGATATGGTGGGCACCTGGTTGGGCGGTAGCATTGGTGCTTTTATCGGTGCCCTGTTATTGGGCCGTTTGACGGTTAACTATGCGGATATCCAGGCGGCCATGCACTTATTCAAATATTCCCATTGGCTCATGGGTGTAGAAGAAACATTTCTCACTGATGACCCCAGGGAAGCCGCTTATCGCCTGGCCAATCTGGTGTGGGTGCAACCCGGCCCTACCGAGGTGTGCCTGCAAATGGCCAAGGCGCTTGCGGAGCAACCCATGCAGGTGGAATACCCGCGTTTCGAATCATTATTGCGTCGCTGGAAACGACATACGCATCTCAGTCGCAATCGGTATTTTCTGCGCAAGAAAGGCATGCAACGTCTGGGGTTGCCAACTGGCGTCTTGCCCTGGTTTCCACTCATGACGACACCGCCCAAAGCGGCCTTGTACTTTACTCAGCGCTTCCTGCTTCCAGGGCAACGCAAGCGTCTGGCAAAGAAGGGCCGTGCAGAACAGGTGAAGCTACTGGCTGAGGTTTACGGTAGCCAGCAGAGAGCGATTAATCCTGAAGCGGTCGCCAACGGAGGCTGAGCGCAGGCACTTTGCGCAGGCATAAAAAAGCCCGGCATAAGCCGGGCTTTTAGTTGGTCGCCAGACCTACTTGGCTTCTTTGCGCGCCTTGGTTTCCGCGATCACCTCTTCAGCCACATTCTTGGGGCAGGGCAGGTAATGCGAGAATTCCATGGAGAACTGTCCACGCCCGGAGGTCATGGTGCGAAGGTCGCCGATATAGCCAAACATTTCCGACAACGGCACGTCTGCCTTGATACGTACGCCGGTCGGGCCGGGCTCCTGGGCCTTGATCATGCCGCGACGCCGGTTCAAATCACCGATGCAGTCACCCACATGGTCCTCCGGGGTGAATACGTCGACCTTCATGATCGGCTCGATCAGCTGGGGTCCTGCCTTGGGTATCGTCTGACGATAGGCGCCCTTGGCAGCGATTTCAAAGGCAATCGCCGAGGAGTCAACAGCGTGGAAGCCACCGTCGAGCAGCGTGACCTTGAAGTCCATCAGCGGGAAGCCCGCCAATACGCCTTCATCCATCATCAGCTTGAAGCCCTTCTCAATAGCCGGCCAGAACTCGCGGGGTACGTTACCACCCGTGACCTTGGATTCGAATACATAGCCACTGCCGGGTTCACCCGGCTCGATTCTGTAGTCAATCTTACCGAACTGGCCTGAGCCGCCCGACTGTTTCTTGTGGGTGTAGGAATCTTCGACGGTCTGGGTAATGGTTTCGCGGTAGGCCACCTGCGGCTTGCCGACGATCACATCCACGCCGTGGGTGCGGCGCAGGATGTCGACCTTCACGTCGAGATGCAGTTCGCCCATGCCGCCGAGGATGGTCTCGCCGCTGTCCTCATCGGAGCTGACGTAAAAAGACGGGTCTTCCTGCACCATCTTGCCCAGTGCAATGGCCATCTTCTCGGCACCGGCCTTGTCCTTGGGTGCGATAGCCATGGAGATCACCGCAGCCGGAAAGACCATGGGCTCCAGGGTGGCCGGTTGCTTGACATCACAAAGCGTATGACCTGTTTGAGTGTTCTTCATTCCCAGCACGGCAACAATGTCACCTGCCTGTGCGGAGTCTAATTCCACGCGCTCATCGGCATGCATTTCAACAATACGGCCAATGCGTTCGGTCTTGCCGGTATAGGTGTTGAGTACGGTCATGCCTTTCTCAATACGCCCGGAATAAATACGTACGAAGGTCAGGGCGCCATAACGGTCATCCATGATCTTGAATGCCAGTGCGCGTAGTGGACGGCTAGCATCAACGATCGCAAATTCACCGGTTTCGTTGCCTTCCAGGTCTACTTCCGGCTGCGGCTTGACCTCAGTTGGGGATGGCAGGTAATCAACCACAGCATCCAGCATGAGCTGCATGCCCTTGTTCTTGAAGGCAGAGCCGCAATAGGTGGGGAAGAAGTCCAGGGCGTTGGTGCCCTTGCGGATGCAGGCCTTGATCGCATCAATGCTCGGCTCTTCGCCTTCGAGGTAGGCTTCCATAACGGCATCGTCCTGCTCAACGGCCGTTTCAATCAGCTTTTCGCGCCATTCCTCGACCAGGTCGGCCATGTCCGCAGGAACGTCTTCGATCTTGTAATTGAGCGGGTCGCCGGAGCCGTCCCAGACCCATGCCTTGCGGGTCAGCAGATCGACCACACCGGTGAAGTCGTCTTCACGTCCGATCGGCAGCACCATCACCAGCGGGTTGGCGCCCAGCACGTTTTCGACCTGCTTGACGACGCGCATGAAATCAGCGCCGATGCGATCCAGTTTGTTGACGAAGATAATGCGTGCAACTTCAGAGTCATTGGCGTAGCGCCAGTTGGTTTCGGACTGCGGCTCGACACCACCCGAACCACAGAATACGCCGACGCCACCGTCCAGCACCTTAAGCGAACGGTACACCTCAATAGTGAAGTCCACGTGGCCCGGGGTGTCGATGATATTCAGGCGGTGGCCGTTCCACTCGCAGCTGGTGGCTGCTGATTGAATGGTGATTCCGCGTTCACGTTCCTGGTCCATGAAGTCGGTGGTGGCTTCGCCATCATGTACTTCACCGATCTTATGGATTTTACCCGTGAGGCTGAGGATTCGTTCGGTACTTGTTGTCTTGCCCGCGTCAACGTGGGCAAAAATACCAATATTTCGATATTTGGATAGGTCAGTCATTATTTGCACGCAAAAAGTTTAGGGGCCGAAGGAGTGGGGTAGCCCGCAGCCAGGGTAGGAAAAGTGGTGAACATAAACCGGTCAATTATACGCGTTGTGCAAATATTTTTCGATGGCTATGTGGTCTGCCTTTTGTGGGTCGATTTATCGACTGACAGCCTGGCAGGTTCTGGGCGAACGGCCGGTCCAGGATTTATACGCGTGAGAGAAGGCTACAGCGTCGCTAAAGCCAAGCGTGGCCGCGATCTGTTCCATGTTACGGCTGCCCTCTGATAGCAACTGGCTGGCCCGCTCAATCCGGGCTTCGCGTAGTAATGTCGAGAAAGAAGTGCCCTCCGCCTTCAGGCGTCGCTGCAGTGTGCGCGGGGTCATGAACATGCGGTTAGACAGCTCACCCAGGTCCGGCATCACGCTGCTTTCCAGCAGACGACTTCGTACTGCCTCGGCATAAAGAAAGGGCTGATCCATGCCCCTGGACATGCGCTCGCATTGTGCCGTGTAAAAGGCACAGATGGTGGGGTCAGCATGCGGTAGTCGTCGCTCCGCTCCTGCACGGCTGGCGACGAGTTCGTTTCTGTCGGAACCGAAAATCACCGGGCAGTGAAAGAAGTCCTCGTAAGTAGCAGGATCACCCGCGCAGGCATGGCGAAAATGCACCACCTCGATCGGGAACCTGGCTTGCGTGGCTTCTTCAAACAGCACCAGCGCACAGGCGTAGTCTCGTTCGGCAAGCAAGCCTTCGAGCTTCCCCAGGCGTGGCTGGGGTTGAAATACGACGCGGATGTGATTTGCGGTGATCGACAACAGGCCATCGAACATGCCCCACGCCAGGCGGGGATAACGCATGATCAATTGCAACATCTGGAGTGGGCTTGCACTGGCCTGCATGGCCAGCCCCAGCACAGAAAAGCCTCGCAGCCGATATTCACGGGCCATGTCCAGGCTGAGGGCCGGGTCAGGCAGTGCCTTGACTACCGATGCGAGAAACGCCAGTTCCTGCTCGATGGAGATGGTGTAGGCAGGGTCGATCAGGCCGAAGCGGGCGATGCCAGCCTGTTCGAGCAGGCGGTCCGCGTCAACAGCGTGGCGATCCAGTATGGTGACGAGCGGTAAAAGACCGTAGGCCAGGCGTATGGGCGACCATAGTGAGACTGGTAGAACCTGTCGGGTATTCTCTGGCATTAATCGACCACGCCTAGGGAATGTGTGAAAGATACATTAACATGTGTCGCGAAATATCAAGTATCTGTCCTTAAGCATCATTCCGACAAGACAGTGTAAGCGGAATAATGTGAGCGTCGGAAAACACCGGACCAGGCGAGGAAACGACAATGGCTTCATCAGTCAATATCACCAGGACCACGACCAAGGCCAGGCAAGCCACAGGCAAGCCATGGGCGCACAGCGGCCGTCAGCCACGGATTGCAATTGTTGGCGCTGGCATGTCGGGTATCGCGGCAGTCGTAAAGCTACGCAAGGCCGGCTACACCGATCTCACCGTATTCGAGAAAACGGATCGTGTGGGGGGCACCTGGCGGGAGAACCGTTACCCAGGCCTGTCCTGTGACATTCCGTCCTACCTCTACCAGTTTTCCTTCGAACGGAATCCGGACTGGAGTCATCGATTCTCCTATGGCCCTGAAATCCAGGCCTACATGGAGCGCACGGCCAATAAGTATGGTGTCACTCAAATCACCCGTTTCAACACAGCCGTTGAGGAACTGCGTTATGAAGCCCCGGTCTGGCATCTGACCACTGGCAAGGGTGATACGGAAGTGTTTGATATCGTTATCAGTGCGACCGGCGTCCTGCATCATCCGTCCCTGCCTGATATTCCGGGGCTGGAAGACTTCAAGGGCGAACAGTTCCATACCGCACGCTGGAATGACGATCTGGACCTGGCTGGAAAGAAGGTCGGCATTATCGGTACCGGCTCCACATCGGCCCAGATTGTTGGTGCGATTGCGGACAAGGTTGGAAAGCTCAGCCTGTTTCAGCGCACCCCGCAGTGGATGCATCCGCTGCCACAGAAGGAATATGGCAAGCTCTGGAAGGCCATGCTGCACAAGGTTCCGGCGCTTAATAAGGCGGCCTACTGGGGCATGGCGACGACCATCGAAAACACTTTCGTACGCGCCACACTGGGCAACAAGCTGCTGCTGGGATATATCGCCCGGGCCTGTGAGCGCAATCTGGAAGAAAATGTGCCCGATCCGGAATTGCGGGCCAAGCTACGCCCGGATTACAAGGCGGCGTGCAAGCGCCTGGTGTTCTGTTCAAGTTTCTACCCTGCCATTTCGCGTGACAATGCCGACCTGGTCACTGAGGGTATTGAGCGTATCGAGGCCAAGGGCGTGCGTACCAGGGATGGGCAGCTGCATGAACTCGATGTGCTGATCCTGGCCACCGGCTTCAAGGCCAGTAACTTCATCCTGCCGACCAGGGTGATTGGCGAAAACGGTGAACAGCTTGGGGCGCGCTGGGACGGCGCCCCCCGGGCACATCGTGCCACCTCGGTGCCCGGTTTCCCCAACTTCTGGATGCTGGAAGGGCCTACCGGCCCGGTTGGTAACTTCTCACTCATCATGGTCAGCGAGTGCCAGATGGACTACATCATCCATGGCCTGAACAAGATGAAAGAGGATGGCCTGGCCGCTATTGCGCCTAAGGAAGCGGCCTTTCAGACCTATAACGCGAAGATGGCCAAGGCCGTGCAGCGCACAATCTGGTTTACCGGTGGTTGCCAGAGCTGGTATCTGGACACGGAAGGCGTGCCCAATATCTATCCCTGGACGCCCAGCCAGTACCGGCGGGAAATGCACAATCCGGATTTTTCAGAGTTCCGTCTGATGAAGGACACAAACGAGACAAGCTCTCGTGAAACAGAAAACCGGGATGCGATGCCGCAAGCGCAGGCCAACGTGGCCGCCTGACCGCGCCAGATTTTCTGCGCTGCTAAGGCGTGCGGATGCGAATATGGCTTAGCAGAGCCGGCAGCAGAGTGAGATTGGCCAGCATCGCAAATAGCATCGCCAGGCCGGTGAGCAGGCCAAAGTAGATGGTGGGCTTAAAGTTGGACAGCGCCAGAATCGAGAAGCCGATCGTGATAGTGATCGCGGTGTAGTACAGCGCCCGTCCGACACTGGCATGGGTATTGAACATGGCTTCGCGGTGTTCGCCGGTGGCCGCACGTTCTTCCTGGTAACGGTGAATATAGTGGATGGAGTTATCCACGCCGATGCCGATCGCAATGGCGGCGATGGTAATGGTCATGATGTCCAGCGGGATACCAATCCAGCCCATCAGGCCCAGGATCAGCCCGGCAGACAGCATGGTGGGCAGTACTCCGAACAGGGCCAGTCGGAAAGATCGGAATAATAACCAGAGCATGGCGAAGATAGCGAAGAATACTGTCCCAAGAGTAAGAATCTGCGACTTGAAAAGGCTTTGCAGTACATTGTTATACAGCACCAGGAGCCCCGACTGATTTACCTGCTCCGGCTGGAGATTGAATTTCTCGACCAGCTCGTTGTGGATTCGTTTCAGCAGTTCATCGCGGCTCAGGCCCGGGTAGGAATCAACCACCCGGATGCTGAAACGGATCTGGTTGCCGTCCTCGCTCATATAGGGTGCCAGCAGCTGCTGCTTGAGTTCATCCGGCAGGCGGCCATACATCACTGACAGGCTGAAATCATCCAGCGGCTCGTCGCCGTTGAGCTGGGTGAGCATGGCCATGGTGGTATGCAGCGACAGCACCTTGCCGGTTTCTGGCAGTTCGTCGAGGTAGTTGTGAATGGCCTCGATTTCAGCCAGCTGGTAACTGTTGAACCAGTAACTGGTGCCGGTGATGCCCAGGCCCTCAATGCCGTATTCGTCCAGATCCTCGCCATGCCCGGCTTCGGCATCCAGGATGATGTCCAGCGGTGTTGTGCCGCCCAGCTCGCGATCGATCTGCAGCATGCCCTGGTAGATTTCGGTGCTGGGCTTGAAGTAATCAATGAAGCGGTTCTCGACCGTCAACCGGGTAATGCCGTAGCCCCCCACCAGCATCAACAACAGGTATCCGAGCAGCATGAGGCCGCCAAAGCGGTCGGTAAGCCGGGCCAGCGCACGCGTGAAGCCAGCGGTAAAGTCATGCTCCACGCCGGTTGCCGTGCCTGCCGAGGAACCGGCCAGGCCGGCGGGAAACAGCAGGAAGGTGATGATGAAAGCGCCGCCCACGCCCCACAGCATCATGAGGCCAAAATCCATCACGGGCTTGATGTCGCTCACCAGCAGGGAGCCGAAGGACACCATGGTGGTCAGCGCTGTGTACAGAGAGGGCATGAACTTGCTGCGGATCGTCTCGTGGATCAGCCACGGCTGGCGGGCATCGGGTTGTTCAGCCTGCAGTTCGCGGTAGCGCACAATCAGGTGAACAACCAGCGCCAGCGTGATGACCAGGGTCAGCGAGATGAAGTTGGACGAGACGACCGTGACCGGCCATTCCATGAGCCCCAGCAGTCCCGTCATGTAGACCGATGACAGCACGCAAATCACGGCGGGCAACAGCACCCAGCGCAACTGGCGAAAGGCCAGGCTGAGCAGGATCAGCAGGAAGAGCGCAATACCGGCACCGAATACCCGGATATCCGAGGCCACAAAGTCGATCATGTCCGAGGCGATCATGGAAACGCCGCCGAGCCGGATGACAGCACCATTACGGTAGCGGTCGAGTATGGTGCGCACATCGATGATGGTCTGCTGGGTCGCTGCCTGCAGTTGCTCGCTGATGGCGCGATAGCTGGCCTCCACACGGGCCAGTTCGGCCATGCCGGACTCGTCGAGTTCCCCGACCAGCTGTTGGGCCCGCAGGGCCTCACGTGCCTCGAACAGGCGCTGTGCTTCGGGATCGCCTTTGAGGGTGACCTGTAGCGCAGTGGTGGTCGCGTCGTCATTGACCAGTAGCTGTTTGTACAAGGGGCTGCTGAGGAATTCCTTGCGGGCCAGGGCACGGTCGGTGTCGGCATCAGCCAGCGTGCGGATGCCTTCCTGGATATCACCCAGGGTCTGGCGCGGGCTGTCGATCAGCGGCACGTTGAGAATGCTGGTTACAGTCTTGACCTTCTCAAGTGCTGCCAGATCCTTGCTTAGCCTGTCCAGCTGATTCAGTGATTCATCCGAGAACAGGTCGGATTCAGGACTGTAGGTGACCACCAGGAAGTCGTCGGTGCCGTAGCGTTTCACAACCTCCCGGAAATAGGCCAGGCTCTTGTCGTTCTGCAGCAACAGCGAATCAGCCGACGCATCCAGCCTGAAGTCCTTGGCGTAAAACGCGCTGCAGCCAAGCAGGATGCCGAGTAAGGCCCAGGCCATCCAGGGCTTTTCCTGGGTGAGCCGGCGATAGAAATCCGTCAGTGTTTGCTGCATGAAGAAAGCGATAGCAAATGGTGCGCGTAGTGTACCTAAAGCGGGTTGGCCCGGTGGGGCATGGTGACTTTGGCTGCTGGAAGGTCTACTTTCAATGTTGAGTCAGGCTATGAAATCTGAAGCGAGGGCGTATGGCGATTGAGGTCATTAATCCAGCCAATAATCAGCTGATAAAACGTTATACACCGCACACGCAGGAAGTCGTTGTGGACTGTCTGCAACGGGCGGCAGTCTGCCAGAAACAATGGCGTGCCCTGGGGTTTGAGCAACGGGCTGTTCTGATGCGCAGGGCAGCCGAGGTGCTGAAGCAGCGCCAGGAAGAACTGGCGCGACTGATAGCACGAGAGATGGGCAAGCCTGTCAAGGCAGCCAGAGGCGAGATCGAAAAATGTGCATGGGTCTGTGAATACTATGCGCAGCATGCCGCCGCCTTCCTGCAGGATGAAGATGTAGAAACGGATGCCGAGCACAGTTTCATCAGCTACCAGCCGCTGGGCGTTATTCTGGCCGTCATGCCGTGGAATTTTCCTTTCTGGCAGGTATTCCGCTTTGCTGCACCCGCATTGATGGCCGGCAATGTAGGAGTGCTCAAGCATGCCTCGAATGTGGCGGGGTGTGCCCTGGCAATCGAAGCTGTTTTTCAGCAGGCTGGATTGCCCGAAGGGGCCTTCAGTAGTTTGCTGATCGAGAGTGAGCGGGTAGGCGCCGTGATTGAAGACCCTCGGGTTCGGGCAGTCACACTTACCGGCAGTGAGGCTGCGGGCAGGGCGGTTGCCGCAACGGCCGGTGCATGCCTCAAGAAGACGGTATTGGAGCTGGGTGGTAGCGATGCCTATATAGTTCTGGCCGATGCGAATATCGAGGCAGCGGCAGAAAGCTGTGTGACCAGTCGCCTCATCAATACTGGCCAGAGCTGTATCGCGGCCAAACGCTTTATTGTTGTCGAAGCTGTGCATGACCGGTTCGTTGAACATTGCCTGCGAAGGCTGTCGATGGCCAAGATGGGCGACCCGCTGCAGGAGGACACAGACTTGGGTCCCATGGCCCGTAGCGATCTGCGGGATGACCTGCATGAACAGGTCCAGGCCAGTATTGCCGCCGGTGCGGAGTGTCGGTTGGGCGGGGTCATACCCGAGCAACCGGGCGCCTGGTATCCGGCAACGCTGTTAACCAATGTGCAGGCCGGCATGCCTGCCTATAAAGAGGAACTGTTTGGCCCGGTTGCTGTGGTAATTCGAGCGCGTGATATGGATGAGGCGCTGCGTATCGCCAATGACAGCAAATACGGGCTGGGTGGTGCCATCTTTTCAGCGGATACGGCAAGGGCCGAACGCCTGGCAGCCGAGCAACTGGAAGCAGGCGCGGTGGCAATCAATGACTTCGTCAAATCCGACCCGCGCATGCCCTTCGGTGGCATCAAGAACAGTGGTTACGGCCGCGAACTGTCCATCTTTGGTATCCGTGAATTCGTCAATATCAAGAGCGTGGTGCGCTAGGCTGCATCAATGTCGATGTCATCAAAATTGACCTCCCGTGTAGCGGCGCGATACTGAAAGGTATACCCGGCCCAGTTATTGATTCGCGATTGAAGATCGTCGTTGAATACATGCATGACATCACGACGTACATTCACCGAGATTGCGCTGTTACTTGGCTTCTCGGAGCAAAGTACTTTCAATTAGACCTGCATGCGCTGGATGGGCGCGAGTCCAAGGGCGCATCGACAACTGACGGCGGGTTGAAGGTTACCCTGTATGGCAGAACTTTTTTCTGGACATGAAGTCTATGCGATCGCCGTACATTCACTGCCCAGTACGGGCAGGTATATACCGGCGACGGATGGCTGGGTATCACTTCAGGAGTATCACCATGGCTGGAAAGTGTTCTGGGTTTAAGCATTCTTTTGCTCATTTTATTGGCCTTGCGGCAGGCGTCATGTTGCCGCTGACGGTAATGGCGGGACCGCTCGGTTATAACTATGTCGAGGTCGATTATTACAACGTTGAAATCGACGGCGCACCGGTCAATGACGAGGGTTTTGCCCTGGGCGGTAGTGCACTGTTCACAGATAACTTCTTTTTTACGGCTCGTTATGCCGATAGTGATGACCTGCAACGTATCAGCGCCGGTCTGGGTGCACAGGCTCCCTTGTCGAAACGTAGCTCGCTTTATGGGGTATTGAGCTATGAGGATATTGATATCGACCGCGTCAACCGCGACGAGAATGGCTTTGCTATCGAGGGTGGCCTGCGACATGCCCTGGCCTCGAACTTCGAGGTCAGTGGTGGTCTGCAGTATCTGAATATCGATAATGTAAAAGTGTTTGATGACGAATTTGGCTACAAGCTGGGTGCGGTGTACAGCTTTACGCCGGGCATCGCCGTCAAGGCTGGTTACAATATCGTGGATGACTATGAAGAATTCACAGTCGGGGCCCGACTCAGCTTTTAACGCATAAGCGAGACTTAAAGCCCCTCCAGGTGAGGGGCTTTCTGGTTTATGGGTCGGCGTCTGGTGATAAGCTACATATCTGTCTGGATTTGGGGGTACAACGATGGCACAACGCGCGCTAAGTACAATGGATGCTTCCTGGCTGCATATCGAGTCGCAGGACTCGCCGATGCAGGTGGGGGTGATGGCGATATTTTCTCTACCCAAGGACGCGCCAGAAGATTTTGTTGGTCAGGTGGTCGACGAGTTCAAGCAGCAGAACGAGTTCTACCCTCCCTGGAACCAACGGCTGCGTAGCCCCAAACTCAAGAGCCTGCGACATTTCTGGGTAGACGATAACGACCTGGACCTCGACTACCATGTGCGCCACTCGGCGCTGCCGCGACCCGGCGGTGAGCGTGAACTGGGCATCCTGGTTTCACGCCTGCATACCCATCCCCTGGATTTCAGGCGGCCGCTATGGGAGATGCATTTCATCGAGGGCCTGGAAGGCAACCGCTTTGCCCTCTACATGAAGATGCATCATTCACTGATTGATGGTGTCGGTGGGTCCCGCATGATGGACCGCATCATGGGACACAGCGTTGAAGAGAGCATGACCATGCCCGCGTTCTGGGCAGCCAAACCCGAACCCCGCCAGAAGAAACCCGTGGTAGCCAGTGCATCCAGCGCCATGGGCGCGGCCATGAGTAATGCGCGCAGCCAGGGCAGTTCAATTCCCAAGCTGATCAATGCATTGCGACAGACGATGAGCGCTGGCCGCCGTGGCGATGCCATGACTGCGCCTTTTTCTGCACCCAAGTCGATCCTCAATGGCAAGATCAGTGCCCCGCGTCGATTTGCCACCCAGCAGTATTCCGTTTCCCGACTCAAGGCATTGGCCGCTGAGGCCGACTGCACTCTCAACGACATCGTGCTGGCATTGTGTGCCGGCTCGTTGAGGCGCTACCTCAAGGAAGCCAATGTGCTGCCGAAGCAGCCTCTGACCGCCGGGATACCTGTCTCCGTGCGTCCGGTAGATGATGAGGGGACAGGCAATGCGATCAGCTTTATCGTAGCAACCCTGGCGACCGATATCGCTGACCCTCGCCATCGCCTGGACGCCATCAAGGCCGCTACCGAAAGCGCCAAGGAGCACCTGCAGCAGTTGCCTGCCAGTGCGCTGACTCAATACACCATGCTGCTGATGGCCCCGTATATCCTTTCCATGATGACCGGGGTGGCGGGTCGCGTCAGGCCCATGTTCAACGTGACCGTATCCAACGTGCCGGGGCCACGTCATTACCTGTACCTGCGCGGCGCACGCCTGGAAGCAGCCTATCCGGTGTCGCTGGTCATGCATGGGCAAGCCTTGAATATCACCTGCCAGAGTTACGTGGATACCCTGAATTTCGGTTTCACGGGCTGTCGCAACACCGTGCCACACATGCAACGTATGGCTGTTTACATGGGCGAGGCACTGGAAGAACTGGAAGACGCCATCGGGGCCAACAAGGGTCGTAAGCGCCTGTATTCAAGAAAGAAGGCCGGTTAGTCCGGGCTGGTTTGGCTGGAGGGTAGCCTGCCTTGGCGACTCGTCAACTAGCGGTACAGCTGAATAGCGCTTTGGCTCCAGGTGGATTCATCCTGCGCGGCAAGCACCTCCAGGTCGGTTGGGGCGGACTGTGGGTCGTCCACCCATTCGCGCAATAATTCGCTGCCGTTGATCAGGTCAATGGCCAGGCGGTCCTGCTCGTATTCGTAGGGGAAGTCGCGCCAGATTTGGTAGTCGGGCTGAAGCTTGCGCAGGGCCTTGAAAGCCAGTGCCATGAGACGCCACGGTTTGAATGCCGGGTGGTCATAGGCCCCATCTTCCACGTGAATCTGTATGCCGGCGCACAATTCACCGGCGTGCTTATGAAAAGTGGGCTCGAACCAGCACGGCCTTAAGCGGCAACCAGCCAGCCATTCCGGTGCCAATGAGTGCATGGTCTTGAGTATTTTCTCGGCATCGATACCAGGCGCGCCAAAGAGCTCCATGGGGCGTGTGGTGCCCCGACCCTCTGACAGGGTGGTGCCTTCCAGCATGACGGTGCCGGCATAGCAGCGCGCCATCGAAATATTGGGTGCATTGGGGCTGGGGTTGATCCAGACCCGTTCACCCAGGGGCCAGCCGTAGCCAGGCGCAGCATTCGGTTGCCAGCCCTGCATCTCGATGACCTTGTATTCGACATCCAGCTTGAGGTTATCGATGAACCACTGGCCCATTTCGCCCAGGGTGCGGCCGTGACGCATGGGCATGGGGCCGGCGCCAACAAAGCTTTCCCATCCTTCGCGTAAAAGCGTCCCTTCAACGGGCCGTCCCGCGGGATTGGGACGATCCAGAACCCACACGGCCTTGTTATGCTGTGCAGCCGCCTCCAACACATAACGCAGTGTGGTGATGAAGGTGTAAATGCGACAGCCCAAATCCTGTAGATCCACCAACAAGACATCGAAGCTGTCCATCATCTGCGCCGTCGGTCGGCGCACTTCACCGTAAAGACTGAACACCGGTATGCCGTGCTGAGTGTCGAACTCATCAGGCGTCTCGATCATGTTGTCCTGCTTGTCGCCACGTAGACCATGCTGGGGCCCAAAGGCAGCCGTCAGCTTGAGGTCATCGCAGGCCGAAAGAGCATCCAGAGAGTGAATACAGTCAGCAGTGACCGAGGCGGGGTGAGCGAGGAGCGCGATGCGCCTTGCGGCCAGTGGCTTGCGTAGCTCTGCCTCGGCGAGCAATCGATCAATACCCAGTTTCATGCGCGCATCCTACTTAACCTCCAGGACGAACGCATCCGGATGGTGAAAATCCGCCTTCTGCGCGGGGTGGTGCAGGGCCCAGTAACTCAGCGCGCCAAGCTGGTCTTCCAGTACGGCACACAGTCCAATGTGTATGGGTCGGGATGACGGCAGGCTAATGCGGCAGTTGATGCTCATCCCGTTCGCTTCAGTGTGAAGTTTGACCGACGGTGCCTCGCAGGCGGGCTGCTCAGGCTGGCCCCGGTACTCCGTAAACTGGTAACAGGCCCATTCGCCACTCGGTGAAAAATTGTATTCCTGGTATGCGGGGCCAGACCCTTCTCTCACAAAGGCTTCCAGGCAACTGTGCTTCCACAGACCGTCTACGCGTCTGGGCGTTGCTACGGGCGGCAGGTTTAACTGGTTAATCGCTCCGCAGATACGGTAGTCCAGCATCAGTTGGTTGCCTTCAAGTAAATAGTTGGCAACGACCTCTATACCCGGGGGCGTGCCTTCGGCCGGGTGGGGTGTGAGGGTCAGTGTGCTGGACGTGGCTGCTGGGCTCATGGAGGATTAGAGGGAAGTTACTGAGGAGACATTATGCGCGCCATTGTGCAGTGCTTCTTGATCGTTTTCACACTGTTGCTCATGAGCGGCTGCGCTGCCATGACCACGACGCAGCCTTCTGCGTTGCCGCAATATGCGGATGAGATTCCAGGGCAGCGCTGGAGAGCGATTCGGTTTCGCATCTATTGGCCAAAAGGCCAGGCACCCGACTGGGCCGTTGACCACCTGCTGGCGCACGCCGTGGTGGCCCCGGTGCTGGATGGTCACGCGAAAAAGATTGCGCTGTGGCGTTTTCATCGACGTGCTGGAAGGGACCTGGCTGGCCACCAGTTCAGTTTCATTTTCTATAGCGATTCGGCGACTGCGGAATCGGTTTTGCGGGCTATTCAGGCGCAACCTGCCACGCAACAATTGCTGGCCGCCGGTTTTATCGAAAAGGTTTTTGAACACAGTGCCGGGCAAGCGCACCCAGAGCGGGTAGCGGCAACCAGCGACCAGGCTTGGACACCCGCCATGCAGCGTAACTGGCCGGTTTATATCATGGGGGTGAGCGCTCTGTGGCTAGGCCTGATCCATGAGCATGCAGGGGAATTCCCGATGCCAACAGATGCGGCAGGGATGCTGGGGTACTACCGCAGGGTTGAGGAACGGGTGACATCGCAGTGGCGTGCTGAAGGAATGCATGCCCTGTTCCATCATCTGTCTGCGGTTTTTGGCTACGAGCCTCTGCCTATTGGTGGGCGGGAGTTTCGGTTCTGAGGTTAGTGGGCATGGGTAGTTGCTCGCTCGTTTTCCAGGCGCCAAAAGCGCTGCTCAACAAGCGATTTAACGCGCTGCTTTAGTGAGGGGGTTTTGGAGGGTCCCGGTGTTAATCAGGCCTCAGGCGGCTTCCAGGCGTTGGAGCAGCGCCAGGACGCGGCGGCCGATTTCATCCCGAACCGCGCGAAACCCCTCGTTGGACAGGTGCTTGGGGTCATCCAGCCCCCAATCTTCCCGCAAGCGCGCCTTAATCAGTGGACACTCATCGCCGCAGCCCATGGTGATGGCCGCATCAAAAACCACATCAGGCAGTTCATCCAGTGATTTGGAGTCATGCTGGCTTAGGTCGTAATTGAGTTCGGCCATGAACTCGATGGCCCTGACATTAACCTGCCCTGACGGCTGTGAGCCAGAACTATAGGCCTCCACGTCTTCACCGCCGTACATATGGGCAAAAGCCTCTGCCATCTGACTGCGGCAGGAATTTTCAATGCATACAAACAGGATGCGTTTCATTCAATAGGCTCACAGCATTCAGTATCACAGGCCAGGCGGCAGGCAGGCACGGCCATGGCGGCGCCAATGAAGGGCGCAGTCAGATAGAGCCACAGGTGGGTGAGCTGCCCACTGAAAAGTGCCGGTCCAAGAGAGCGGGCAGGATTCATTGAGGCGCCTGTAAGTGGACCACCTACCAATGCACACATGGCAACCGTGGCGCCAATGGCAACACCTGCCATCAGCCCTTTTTCCTTAGCACCTGTTGCCACGTTGAGGATAACGAACATCAGGAAGAAACTCAGTACCACCTCCAGTAAAAAAACTTGCCACAGCTCTGTTGCGGGCAAGGTTGCACCAAGTGTTTCATGGGTGGGCGCGAGCAGGCGCCACAGGCTGCTGGCTAGTGAAGCCCCCAGGCACTGTGCGATGAGATAAGGCGCAACCGTTTTTCCCGGTAGGCGCTTTGAGAGCCAGAAGGCCAGCGTGACCGCGGGATTGAAATGAGCCCCGGATGTATCGCCGACGGCATAGATCATGGCCATCACTACCAGCCCGAAGGCGGCCGCAATGCCGCCGTGACCAATCACTCCGTTACTCAGATCGTTAACGACGATGGCACCGCAGCCGATAAACACCAGCGCAAAAGTGCCGATCGCTTCAGCAAAATAGGGTCGCATCATGGTGGGCATTGTATAGATGTCAGATGGTGCAGCCCAGCCGTGGTTCCTTGGCGCAGTCTCCAGTTTGTCTGGGTCTGCTAATATCCGCGCCGATAAGTCAAACATTGGTTACAGCAGAGTGGATTCGCAGAGGGTATGACCGATATCGACTGGAAGGCTGCAGAAGTATTGCTGGCAGACGGGGTGGCTGACCTGGAACTGTCGGTGTCTGTACGTGCGCAGGCAGCCATGATCCGGTATTTGCAGGAACTGGTGCTCTGGAACCGGAGCTATAACCTTACAGCCGTACGTGAACCGGCACAGATGGTGGTCAAGCATTTACTGGACAGCCTGGCCGTTCTGCCATACCTGGGCGAAGGCCGCAGCTTGCTGGATGTTGGCACGGGGGCCGGTTTGCCGGGTATTCCCCTGGCTCTATGCCTGCCACGGCTGGAGGTGACCTTGCTTGACAGTAACGGTAAGAAGGCCGCATTTCTAAGGCATTGCCTGCGTAGCCTTGAACTGAAGAATGTACAGGTGGCGCAGACACGGGTGGAAGATTTCAAGCCCGCCAAGCGTTTCGACACGGTAATCAGCCGGGCCTTTGCCGCCCCGGACGAGTTCGTGGCCGCCGCTGGACATTGCTGTGACGATCAGGGGCAGATTCTGGCAATGTTGGGCATGGCCGTCGACGAGCCATTGGGCCAGGGCATGCATGGCTTTAGCCTGCAACGGATGGAACCGCTGGTCATACCCGGACTGGCAGCAGAAAGACATATTGCAGTACTCAGGCGCGGCCTGCTCTAGGCGGCAGCGTTCAGCGAACTGTAAAGATAACGATCAGGAGAACTCGAAACCATGGCCAGGATTATTGCCGTAGCCAATCAAAAAGGCGGAGTGGGTAAAACAACGACCAGTGTCAACCTGGCCGCATGTTTGGCCGCCAGCAAGCAGAGGGTGCTGCTGATTGATCTGGATTCACAGGGTAATGCGACCATGGGCGTCGGGGTCGATAAAAGCTCGGTCAGGTATACCGGCTGTGATGTATTACTTGGTGAGATGCGTCTGGAGCAGGCGGTCGTCAAGACCGAAGATTCCGGCCTTAGTGTGTTGCCCGGTAACACTGACATGACTGCGGCAGAGGTGGAATTGAGGGGGCGCGGGGGTGGCGAACTGGCTCTGCGTGAAGCAATCACTGATGCGGGCGCGCTATACGATTACGTGATCATAGACTGTCCACCAGCGCTGTCGATGCTGACAGTCAACGCGTTGGCGGCCTGCGATGGCGTGTTGATTCCCATGCAGTGCGAATACTATGCGCTGGAAGGGCTTTCAGCCCTGCTTGATACAGTGGAAAAAATTCGTGCAGTGATAAACCCGAATCTTAAGCTGGAGGGCCTGCTGCGTACGATGTATGACCCTCGTAATCGCTTGTCTGGAGAAGTCTCTGACCAACTGCTGGCCCATTTCCCGGGCCAGGTTTACGACACTATTATTCCGCGTAATGTGCGTCTGGCCGAGGCACCCAGTCATGGCCTGCCGGCCATCCTGTACGATGCCAATTCAGCAGGGGCACAGGCCTATGCACAGTTGGCGAAAGAGATTCGACGCAAGGCGCGTTGAGACAGAAATAGGTAACAACAATGGCAGCGAAGAAAAGAGGTTTGGGGCGTGGGCTGGATGCGCTGTTAGGCAGTGCCGCTGAACCGGTTGCTCCGGCCGAGCGTGAGCATCTACTGCATTTGAACCTGAGTGAATTGCAACCCGGTCGCTACCAGCCGCGCAAGACCATTGCTCCAGAGGCGCTGGAATCCCTTGCACAATCGATTCGTGCCCAGGGCATCGTGCAGCCGCTGGTTGTGCGCGGACTGACAGAGGGTGGTTATGAGATTGTGGCCGGCGAACGACGCTGGCGTGCCGCAAAGTTGGTCGGGCTGGAACAGGTGCCCGTCATTTTGCGCGATATTCCTGACGAAGTAGCGATGGCGGTGGCGCTGATCGAGAATATCCAGCGCGAGAACCTGAATCCTCTGGATGAAGCGCAGGCCTTGCGACAACTGATAGACGAATGTGGCATGACGCATCAGCTTTGTGCTGATGCAGTGGGTCGCTCGCGCGCTGCCGTTTCTAATTTGCTGCGATTGATGGATCTGGCCGAGCCGGTCCAGGCGCTGGTGCGTGAAGGCAAGTTGGAGATGGGCCATGCCCGAGCGTTGTTGGGAGTGTCGGGCGAGGTGCAGCAGCGCATTGCCCAACGGGTCGCTGCGCTGGATCTGTCGGTGCGGCAAACCGAAGCCATGGTGCGTAATGCCCTTGAAGGCGGCAATCGTAGTGCTAAGCAGGAACCCAATCCACGGATTACCGGCTTGGAATCCGAGTTTCGCAAGGCGCTTGGGCGGGGGGTTTCAATTGAGCAGGGAAATAAGGGCAGGGGGCGCCTGGTATTTAAGTTCGACAACCTGAGCGAACTGGAAAAGTTGCTGCTGCGTCTTCAATAAGCCTTCCGGAATGTTGTATTTAGTCATCGGGGCGTTGACCCGGTTAAGTCCGATGGCTTACAATTCCGCTTCTTTGGTGCGCTGCACTATACGACTCGGTCGCGGGGCTGGTGAACACTGATGTCACCATCTTCGAAGGGGCTGCGTTTGGCAGGCAGGATTGCTGCTACGCAAGTTGCGATTGGGTTGTTAGGCGCGCTGATTAGCTACGGCCTGGATGGGCCGCAAAGTGCTAAGGCCGCGTTATTCGGGGCCTTCATTGCGGTTACGTCAGGCCTTTATTTTGCCCTGCGAGTATTTAGTGCTCGCCCGGGTTCAGCGCCGCAGAAGATGGTTAAGGCGCTATACACCGGGGAGGTCGGCAAGATGCTGTTGACAGGCGCGCTGTTTATTATGGCTGCGCTGTTGTTTCCGACGCATCTGTTGCCGGTCATCTCCACATACGGGGCCTGTCTCGTAGCCAATTGGCTGGTGATGGCAGGGCGGAGTTAATGGCAAGGCCATATTGGCCTTAGCAGACAAGGGATCGAGTTCATGGCGAGCGCTGCTGGACCTCAAACATCGAGTGAGTACATTGTTCACCACTTGACTAATCTCAAGCTGGATCTGACAACGATGCAGATCGATGCCAACGCCAATGGCTTCTGGGTCCTGAATATTGATTCACTGTTCTTTTCGATCACCCTTGGTGTGCTGTTCCTGTTTTTCTTCCGCCTGGCTGCCAAGCGCGCCACTGCCGGTGCGCCCGGTGGCCTGCAGAACTTTGTAGAACTCATGGTTGAGTTCGTTGATACCCAGGTCAAGGACACCTTCTCCGGCAAGAGCAACCTGGTAGCGCCATTGGCCCTCACCATTTTTGTGTGGGTTTTCCTGATGAATTTCATGGACCTGATCCCGGTGGACTTGCTGCCGTGGTTGGCAGGGCATGCCGGGGTGCCTTATCTGAAGGTTGTGCCGACGACAGATCCCAATGTGACCCTGGGCATGTCGCTTGGCGTATTCCTGCTGGTGCTGTTCTACAGCATCAAGATCAAGGGGTTCTCGGGCTTCGGTGCAGAGTTCATGACGCACCCATTCGGCTGGAAACTGTTCCCTGTCAACTTCATTCTCAAGTTCGTTGAAGAAATCGCCAAGCCGGTTTCACTCGGCCTGCGACTGTTTGGCAACCTCTACGCGGGCGAACTGATCTTTATTCTTATAGCGCTGCTGCCCATGTATGTGCAGTGGATGCTAGGCGGCCCCTGGGCAATCTTCCATATCCTGGTGATTACCCTGCAGGCCTTTATCTTCATGATGCTGACGATCGTTTATCTCAGCATGGCGCATGAACACCACTAAACCACGTCACTTAACTTACTAGGAGAACCTCATGGAACTCACCGCACTGATTGCTGATGTACAGGGAATGACCGCGATTGCCGTTGGTCTGTTGATTGGTCTTGGCGCCATGGGCACCGCCATTGGCTTCGGCCTGCTGGGCGGTCGCTTCCTCGAAGGCATCGCCCGCCAGCCTGAAATGGCCCCGCTTCTGCAGGTCCGCATGTTCCTCGTTGCCGGCTTGCTTGACGCCGTTCCGATGATCGGTGTGGGTATCGCGCTGTTCTTCACCTTCGCCAACCCGTTCGTGGGCGCCATCCAGGCAGCAGCTGGCCAGTAGGCCAGACGGTTTTCAGGATACTTTAGGCATATCAACCACATAGCGAGGCGAGTGGCATGAATATTAACGCCACCCTGTTGGGCCAGATGATTACCTTCGGGATTTTCGTCTGGTTCACGATGAAGTACGTGTGGCCGCCAATGATGTCGGCCATGCAAGAGCGCCAGAAGCGTATCAGTGACGGCCTGGCCGCCGCTGATCGTGGGGCCCGTGCATTGGCTGAGGCGCGCGACGAATCCGAGAAGCTGCTTAAACAGGCCCGGGACCAGGCGCAGGAAATCCTGTCAGCTGCGAACCGTCAGGCCAACGACTCGATTGAGCATGCAAAGACCCAGGCTCGAGAAGAAGGTGAGCGTATCGTCAATGCAGCCAAGGCCGAGATCCAGCAGGAAGTGAATCGCGCTCGTGATGCACTGAAACGCGAAGTAGGGGCGCTGGCGATTGCCGGTGCTACTCAGATCATTGGTCGTGAGGTCAACGATGCAGCCCATGGCGACATCATTGACCAGCTCGTGGCACGGATCTAAGACGTTATGGCTGAATTGAGCACTCTGGCCCGCCCTTATGCCAAGGCCGTTTTTGAACGTGCCCAGGCGGAAGGCAAGCTGGCTGAATGGTCTGAGGCGCTGAATGCGCTTGCCGAAGTTACTGAGGTGCCGGAAGCTGCACAGCTGATTGGTAGTCCACAAGTTTCTGAAGGTCAGTTGGCTGATGTTATAGGCGCTGCCTGCGGTGGTCTGGATGATGCTGCAAAGAACCTGTTGCAACTGCTGATTGAAAACCGCCGCCTGAGCGCGGCCAGGGCTATTGCTGAGCAGTATGAAGCCTTGCGTGCAGCGGCTGAAAACCGCGTGGACGTGGACGTGGTATCGGCCACTGAACTCAGTCAGGCCCAACAGGACAAGCTGGCTGCCGCACTGAAACAACGTTTGAACAGCGATGTACGCCTGTCATGCTCGGTCAACCCGGAATTGATGGGTGGCGCCGTACTCAAGGCGGGCGATCTGGTAATTGATGGCTCATTACGGGCCGACCTGCAGCGCCTGGCGCATGCAGTCACACACTAGTTTTAACTTTAAAGAGGATTGACGATGCAACTGAATCCGTCGGAAATCAGTGAGCTGATTAAACAGCGCATCGAGAACTTTGACTCTGTCACTGAAGCTCGCAATGTGGGTACCGTGGTCTCCCTGGCCGATGGTATTGCACGTATTCATGGTCTTGCTGACTGTCTTCAGGGCGAAATGCTCGAGTTCCCGGCCGGTGCGGATGGTCAGCCAACCTATGGTTTGGCTCTGAACCTGGAACGTGACTCTGTGGGTTCCGTTGTTCTGGGTGACTACAAGCACATTGCAGAAGGTGATTCGGTCAAGACGACCGGACGTATTCTGGAAGTGCCTGTTGGACCACAGATGCTGGGGCGTGTGGTTGATTCTCTGGGTAACCCCATCGATGGCAAGGGTGCCATTGATGCGACAGAGAGCTCGCCCATCGAAAAGGTAGCCCCCGGTGTTATCTCCCGTAAATCGGTTGACCAGCCAGTCCAGACCGGCCTTAAATCGATTGACGCCATGATTCCGATTGGACGTGGACAGCGTGAGT
>JBFKKS010000006.1:0-25650 GCA_041630955.1 Nevskiales bacterium | reverse complement strand
CCTTCGAATGGATGCATATGACCACTTTGATGGGTCAGGATGCGGGTCTCGGCTCCCGCGGATTTGAAATAACGATAGTTCCAGAAGGCGTCAGTCACGTTAAACAAAACATCATGCTGCCCCTGGGAAAACAGCGCGGGTACGGGCCGCAGGCGCGCCTCTGGCTCGCCGAAACCCCAGGGCAGCCCGTTTGCCTCCAGTGACTCGTAGTAGTCCATACCCCTGGAAAATATCAGGCTTTCAAACTCCGACTCCGTAACCGGACGTGGTTGGGTTTGCGGCCCGGATGCGGCTGTCACCAGGTCCTCTCGGGTACGAACGAGGTTTGCCGTGGGCGTGAAGGGGCCAATCTGGCCAACCAGTGACCTGATCGCCGGTGTGGCAGACACACCCTGGTCTGATGACAATTCATTGAGCTGGACCAAAAAACCCAGCAGCCGCATCCAGCTCTTGATGACATCGCCTGCCATCAAACCGTAATACGCGTTGTGCCAGGTACGATCCGGGGCGATGACATCAATACGCGGATCCAGTGCGGTGAGCAGTAACTGGTAGGCACCGCCATAACTCCCACCCAGTGTCCCGACCTTCAGATCCCTGGAGATGCCGGAATCCGGCTGGGTGATCACTTGTATCGACTCTGCGTTATCGTAGGCCCAATCCAGTATGGCCATTGCATCGCGAATCTCCGCCTGTGGATCCAGAAGGCGCGAGTAACCACCTTCATTCTGCGGTCGATTTTCGCCATGACCGCGTTGATCAAAACTGATTTCGACATAACCGCGATCCAGTACAGGCTTGGCGTTACTGTCATCAATAAGGCCTTCGTCGTCGCCTATATCCATGATGCGTCTCTCACCAAACCCATGCCCATAGAGGATGACTGGAAAGCGCTCATTCGGGCAGCGCCGTGGCAAAAGCACGGAGAATGTGAAGGACGTATTCGGTGCCGGGTTGGCCATCGGATCAAAGTCCTGTGGCACGTCGGTGGTGATGCGTTCCTGTCTAACCTCTGCCGGCTTGGGATAGGCACAGGAGGTGCCGGGCCCTTGACTGACCTGCCCGGCTGCCCCTTGATCAGGCTGCCCGCTATTGGAACCACCCCCACAGGCGGCCAGACTCATTAGCGCTGCACAACAGATAAGACGGCTTATGGTTGTCGTTACTGGCATGTTTTATTCGTCCCTGAAATCATAGACACGGTAACGATCCATCACAGGACCGATGACCTCCCTGACAGTCGACTTGTGCAAGGGGTGTACCAGGTAGTCTTGCAGATCCTGCTGGTTTTTAAACCGCAGATACAGTGCTACGTCATAGCTGGAGTCAACAACCTCACGATCGCTTGGAATGACTGCCCCAACCCGCAAGTCCAGTACGCCTGGAATCGCTTTCAGCGCCTTCGAGCCCTCGATAACCTGCTCACGATGTTCACTATTGCCAGCTTCTTTCAGCCAGACAAGCACTACATGAATAACACCCGGCGGTTGAGGCGGGTCATGGGCGAAGCTACCCGAGCTGATCGCCAGCACACTTAACAACGCCAACAGAATCATTCGACTTATGCCCTGTTTCATCCCCGCCCCCAATTCCTGATTCATAAAATACTTCAGCGGCTGAGCCAGGCTCGGATAACGTCCGGAATACTGCCAATCAGCCTGGCCGGGTTGGCCAGATCAACTACCATTGGCCGCCCTTCACCAGACCATGTTTTTGATGCAGCAATACCCCGTCTAATCATGCCCTTCATCATCAGTGAAGCTGGCAGAAACTCAATATACGTGTTCTTGTCTGCGTCCGGTGATTGAAGATAAACGTACCGTGAACCGTACATGCGGATATCACAAACCATTTCGTAGCCCAACCCCTCTGCCCGTTCGACATCACTGTGTATGTTTTCGCAAAGAAATGCCTGATGATGCAATCCATAACTGCCCGCTTCTATGGTTGACCGGTACGGAGAGGGCGCATCATTCAGCTGCTGGATCAGCTCAATTTGCATATTGCCCTGATAACTGAGGGCCACATCGATGACCGGCAGACTGGCCTCGCCTCGAAAAGTACAAGGAAGTCGCACATGGCGCATCCATAGCCAGGGGCCAACGCCTCGACTTTGCCAGGCATCAATCTCACTGCGAATATCATTTACTACATGCCCAAGCTGGCACACGGCACCAAACGCATCCTGCTGGCTCGTCGTTTCAGTGGCTTTTAGCATTCAACCATTCTGTTACCCCGACCATCTTCAGACCTCGCCTGTATGGGTGAGATTTCCATGCACCACACAGCAGGCGCATTTAGAACGCATTCATTTCAGTCTGGCCTCAGACAGAACAGCCAGGCGTGACTTATGCACAAGGGCAAATCACTGCTTTTGTTATTCACCAGCCGAGGCACCACAAGCTTTGACCAAAGATGGCTGGCGGCAATAAATCAGCAAGTTAGGCTACAGACCCTCGTCTACATGACGTAAAATGAATGCATAACGTCACATCTTGGCCTGCAAACAGGCCGCCGCCAGGGGAAATAGGATGCACTTAGCAAAGCAGAATCGGCTGCACGGTATTTTTGTGACCGGGGTGTCGATCATCTCGTTCTTCATCGTGCCCCAAGCCTGGGCTATTACCTTCGATTCCGATGCCTTTGGTGGCATTTCAGGTAGCTGGAATACATCCGTTCAGATCGGTGCCCAGTGGCGTATGGAAGCGCGTTCGGATGACCTGGTCGGCAAGGCCAACCTGAATCCGAACCTGTGTCCGTCCGCACCCAACGGTGCCGGCACCAGCTGCCAGGGCCACCTGGACTATCTCAACCCTGACCATGTGACCCTGGATCTGAACAGTGTTGCGGGTGAGGGCCCTGGCGCCAACCAGGTTGCCATCAGGGCACCTGGCCAATGGTCCACCAACAATGACGACGGTAACCTCAACTTCGATAAAGGCGACATTACCCAGGCCGTGGTACGCATTACCACAGACCTGCAGGTCGGCTGGAAAGACTTCACATTTTTTACACGCGGTTACCTGTTCTACGACCGCATTAATGATGGTCGCCCCGTGTTTAGTCCCAATGCCGTCACCCCACAGACCGTGGAACGTTTCGGCAGACGTCGCGTACCAACCGGCGACCCCGTCTTTATTGAACAAGTCAGTGCTGCACAAGACCAGATTGGTTACAACTTCCAACTGATGGACGCGAATATATCGGGTGAAGTCCCCTTCATTGGTGATCGTAGTCTGAGTTTCAAGATTGGCCGCCAACCGATCAATTGGGGTGAAAGCACCCTGCTGATCGTCAACTCCCTGAACACCTTCAACACGCCCAATGTAAATAACCTGTTCAGGCCAGCCTTTCTGGATCTGGCTGAAGTGCTGATACCCATAGGCGCGGTGACCCTGGGGACAGATATCGTTGATGATGTGTCCATCGAGTTGTTCTATCAGTATGACTGGGAGCCCGTCGAGATACCGCCTCCCGGCAGCTATTTATCAACGGTAGACGTGGGTTCGGATAATGCCACCGACAAGCTCTATATCGGCTTTGGCAAGGCAGCCGAGAACCCCTTCCGCGAGGGCATCGCCGACCAGATCATGCTGTCGGCTGTCACTGATACACACGGCACGCCGACCTTATTACCCGAGAAACGTGCAAAAGACGGCGGGCAATACGGCGTTGCCTTACGCCATTACGCCGAATGGCTCAACGATGGTACCGAGCTGGCAGTTTACGCAGCCAACTACCATAGCCGCCTGCCCTACGTGAGTACTTTTGCGGGCGACTACAGCTGTCTGAATGGGCCGGGTGCACCAACGCCTGCTGCATTGGGTCCACTGAAAGACGAACAGGATATTGCCACCGTAACCAGCGCCTGCCCGGGTGCCGATGCCGCACTGGTTATCGAGTCTGCACAGCCGTCTGCCACTGCGCCGCCAGTACGTGATCAGAACATCGGCCCGAACGGCAGTGCGTTCGTCGCCGACACCATCAAGTTCCGTCTCGAGTACCCTGAAGACATCACCCTGTTTGGCGCCAGCTTCAACACCACCTTTGGTGATTTATCCCTCCAGGGCGAGATCGCCTACCGGCCCGATGCCCCGTTACAAGTTGACGACATTGACCTGGCCTTTGCCGCATTACAAAACACCTTTCCCCGCGGCAATGGCCTGGGTGACGAAACAGATATCTTTAATGTGGGCGTGGCCGGCGCTGGTACGGTTGCCCAGCTTCCCGGCGCCCGATATGCGCTGCCTGACTTTGTATCGGGCTACAGAGGGCGCGATCCACTTGGCTACAAGCCAGGTCAACGTATTCGAGGCTGGGAATATTTCGATACCCTGCAATACAACCTGGGCGGCACTTATATTATCGGTCCAAAAAACTGGGTCTTCGCCGATCAGATCATCATGTTCGCCGAGATTGGCGCCACGCATGTGCCTGATCTTCCTGACCAGGATGAGTTGCAGATTGAAGGCCCCGGCACCTTCACACATGCCAGCGCAGGCACCGATGGCAGCGGCGCCAACGGCAGCCGCCAGTCGAATTCTGGCGTAATCGGGCCATCAGGCGTGCGCTTTAACCCGGTTCAGCAAAAAGAGGGCTTTGCAACGGATTTCTCCTGGGGCTATCGCCTGATTGGAATTTTCCGCTACCCGAATGTATTACCGGGCATCAGCGTCGAGCCAACCCTGATCTGGGCTCATGATGTCAGTGGCGTCGCACCGGGGCCAGGCGAAAACTTCATCGAAGGGCGTAAAAACTTCATCATCAATATCGAAACCCGAATTGGCCAGAGCTGGAGTACAAACCTTGGCTATGTCGGCTTCTATGGTGGTGGCGAGCATAACCTTTTACGTGACCGTGACCTTGTTCAGGTTGGGCTGCGCTACCGGTTCTAGGACTCAGGAAATCGGCAAGGCTCCCACACAGGGAGTCGGCACGGCTAGGGTAGCTGTGGCCTGATATCTTGCCCCGTGCTTACTGCGGAATAATGGCACCGCCCGTAGCGGTCTGGATTAAACCCGCTGATGGCGCTTACGTGAAGCCTCCAGGATGCGTCCAGCAGGCACGGCCAGTTGTTCGGCCAGATAAGTCTTCAGGCTTGCCGGGTAGTCCTGCCTGGCAAGCGCCTCGGTCATACAGTTCAACCACTGGTCACGTTCTTTTTCGGTCACCACAAGGTGGCTGTGTGCGCCGGGAATATTGATGGCACCGTATTTTTGACTGTAACGGCGCGGTCCACCCATCCAGCCACATAGAAACGCTGCCAGCTTGTCGCGCGAAACGTCTCCATCCCCCGGGTGCCAGTTCCAGATGGTCTGGTATTGCGGCCTGGTTGCCATGATCTCGTAGAAGTCATTAACCAGTTTGCGAATGCCGGCTTCTCCACCGGCCGCACGAAAGGTGGCATCTGCATGGCCGTATGAATGCTCATCGGGCATTACTGGAATCCCTTGTCGCGCTGGTAGAGATGTACGCCATCCGAGCGTACACGTCGGCTGATCAGCCGGCGATTCACCAGGCAATTGAGATGGGATAGCGCCTCACCCACCGCCAGTTGCACATGAATGCCCTTCAGGGTGCGCTTGAAAAGCGGGGAGAAACATTCAACCGCCGTATGCGGCTCAACCAGAAACTTAAGCAGACGGTCGAGTGACTTTTCATGCGAGTCGATCATCTGTGTCAGGCGAATATGCAGACCCGTGAACGGTTCCTGGTGGGCTGGCAAAACGAGCACGTTGCTTGGCAGCAGGTTCCGCAAACGATGACAGGACCGCAACCATTCATCCAGCGGATCCCCTTCCGGTTCGGTGGGAAACACACTGACATTGGAGGAAATCCTCGGTATCACCTGATCTCCGGAAATCAGTAACTTAAGCGCCGGGCAATACAGGCAGACATGCTCAGGGGAATGCCCGGACCCGGTCATTACCTGCCAGTACTGATCATTGATCTCCAGCACCTCGCCATCCCGCATACGACGGAAACTACCGGGCAGTTCGTGGATATGTTCACCAAATTGCCCGAAACGCTGGCGGTACTTCTCGAGCTGCTGATCATCAAAACCAGCAGCATGGTAGAAATCCAGAGCAAGTTGCGGCGCTGGTTTGCCAGTATCATGCGCCAAGTTCCGACACATGAGGAACTCTTCCCGTGACATCCATAATTCACAGTCAAAGCGCTCGCAAAGCCATCCTGCCAGTCCAACATGGTCAGGGTGTAAATGCGTAACGATCACCCGCTTGACAGGACGCCCTCCCATAATCCCGGTCGCAGCGGCTTCCCAGATGGCGCGTGACTCGGGCAGATCAAGCCCGCAGTCCACAATTGTCCAACCATCGCCGTCCTCAAGTAGCCACAGGTTGATACGATCCAGGGCGTAAGGTAAGGGCATGTTTAGCCAGTGCACCCCTGGCCCGATCTCATGAAACTCGCCAGGCCCGGGGCAAAACGATTTACCCAGCGGATAGGTCAGGCCGTTAAGGGTGTCGCTCTTGGTCAGGTCAGAATTCATCGCTTGATGTTAGGCAGCCAGTGCTGAAGCAGCAAACAGGCTGGTACGGGCAAGTACCCTCGCCGGGTGTAAAGGATGATGGAAATGATCGCCCAGCCTGCTTAAACCAGCGCCCTGGCCGGTGCCCGGTTCATTTCCAGTTGATTGGGCCCATTGAGCACACAGTGTGTTCCACCCGGATGATAGATCGTCGGCACACATTCATTGCAGGAGGTACAACCGGACAGGCTGGTGTGGCCTTGCTGATACTTATTGACGAGGTCAGGGTCATGCAGCAGGGCACGGCCCATCGCGATGCAATCAAATCCATCTGCCACTGCCTGCTCTATATCGGCCATCTGCTTGCTGCCGCCAAGATAGGCCAGTGGCAACTGAACCCCTGCCCTTATTTTTAGCGAATGCTCACGCAGATACAGCGCCTTGAATTCGACTCTGGGCTCAAATAGTCGTGTCAGCTTGGCGCCCAGTCGCATGACCGGGTTCTTAACCGTATTGGCCACCGACGCTGGAAGCTGGCTGCCGAAAATCTGCCAGGGGGATTCCACATTCATACCCGCACTGAGTACGATGAGATGGGCGCCAGCCGATTCCAGTTCCTTCGCGACCAGCACGCTGTCTTCATCCGTAGCGCCCTTTGGTACACCCTCGACCACGCTGATCTTGCAGATGACGGCCATTCGGTCGCCCACCGCAGCTAATACCTTTCTCAGCACCTGCGCCGGGTACTGTGCCCGACCCATGGCATCGCCCCCATATTGGTCCCGGCGCTTGTTATACATGGGTGAAATAAACTGACTTAGCAGGTAACCATGACCCATGTGAATTTCCACCGCATCGAAACCGGCCTGTTCTGCCAACAGCGCTGCCTGCACAAACTCATTCGCCACACGGTCTAAATCGGCTGGGGACATGGCACGCTTGAAAGGCCGCCAGACCATCAACCCTACCGGGTTGAATCCGCCCGAAGCGCTGAGTGGGTAACGTGTCGATAACCTTGGTAGAAAATTGAAACAACCACCATGTGTTATCTGGGCGCACGCCAGCGCCCCCTCGGCATGCACGGCATTGGTCAGGTGCCGCAACTGGGGAACCGTTGCTGTATCCATACAAACCTGGTCAGGAAAGGTACGCCCGTCGGGTGATACCGCGCAGTAGGCCACGGTGGTCATGGCCGCCCCGCCCGCGGCAACACGGCGGTGAAACTCGACCAACATACTGGAAGGCTTGCCACCGGGTGCCATCCCCTCATTCGTAGCCGGCTTAATGATGCGATTCTTGAGCGTCAACGGCCCTATCTTCACCGGCTCAAAAGCAGTCATGGGTAACCAGTACTAGGTCCTGGGAGGCAATGGAACGAGGGCCGAAACACGCCGCATATACTCCGCATATTGCGGACGACGTTCCAGGCTACGTTGGTCCAGAAACGGCACGCTTACAAATACGAACATGATGATCATTGAAGCCGCACCCGGGCAGATCCACCACCACTGATCCGGTGCTACGGCCAGACCAAACAGCATCAAGCCGACCCAGAAACTGATTTCCCCGAAGTAGTTGGGATGCCTGGACCAGCCCCAAAGTCCCTTGTCCATCAGTTCGCCGGGTTTCCTGTCAGCTATGAATCGGTGCAGCTGAATATCGGCCAGCATCTCGATAAGAATGGCGCCGGCTGTCACCACAAACGCCAGGCCATCCAGCCAGCCGAGCTTTACATCCGTGCCCTGCACAATAACCAGTATCGGCAAGCATCCGATGAAAACCTGTACTGTCGGAAACAAATGAATGCCCAGAAAGTCGACAGGCAGGGCGAATGCACCTGCGCGCTTGCGAACCACTGGATAGCGCCAGTCTTCGTGATGCAGCCCTGGCCAGTAGATGGACCAGTTGGCGGTAAGCCGTATCGCCCAGGCACAGACCAATCCCAGCACCAGCCAACTGCGAGTATCGTTAAACGAGGCCGGAAAGCAGGCCATCCAGTAGATCATCAGCAGCGGCGGAATCACGCTCCAATAGGGATCGTAGAAGCTGGAATTTTTATACAGGCGACTGTAGAAAAAGATCACGGCCGTAGCGACACAATCCGCAATCAGTGCAGGCCACAGTGCGGGCTGCCAGTATCCCGACATGTCGACGGCACCCAGCGCCAGCAATGTCAGTATTGCAGCAGCAAAACAGGCCAGGTAAGCAATGACTACCGGCAGGAAATCAGAGCGGCTAGCCATCTTCTTAGCGTTCCACTAATTCTGTTCAGGCCGCGTCTGAAACCGGCGCGCCGTCGACCTGCAGGCTGTCCGCAATATCCTGTGTGGCCAGGTAGCCAAATACCATTGCCGGTCCCAGCGTTGATCCCGCACCGGGGTAACTCCGCCCCATGACGGCAGCAGAACAATTTCCAATTGCGTACAGGCCCGGGATAACTTCGCCCGATTTGCTGCGGACCCGGCCTCGTTCATCGGCGTCCAGTCCGCCGCTGGTGCCGAGTTCACCCGGATGCACACGTACGGCATAAAAGGGGGGCTTCTCAATCGGGCCCAGACAAGGATTCGGGCTCACATTTGAATCACCGTAGTAGCGGTCGAATTCGTTATCGCCCTTGCCAAAATCCTCATCGATGCCCGTTTGGGCAAATCGGTTATTGCGCGCAACCGTCGCCTTGAGACCCTCGGCGTCAACGCCGATCTGCTTGGCCAGTTCGTCGAGTGTATCGGCCTTGTAATAGATCACATTGCGCCACTCCGGAGGTAACTTGCTATCCGGCTGCATCATGCCTGGCAACACAGGTCCCATTGGGTAGTTCTTGCGGTAAATTGCGTCAGCGATGAACCAGCTGGGGACCGCACCGCCAGTCTGTTTCTGGTTTTCCAGCATGGCGTAGACCACCGCAGTATAGGCGCCGGCCTCATTCACGTACCGTTTGCCCAATTTGTTGACCATGACTGCACGTGGCAGGGCACGCTCGACGAACAACCCGGTGGCCGGGTTACCAACGGGTGAAACAATACTCGGTGCACCCCAAACCCGGTCCATCCCGCGAGTGGAGGCGCCAATGTTGATGCCTGCCTGGATTCCTTCTCCATGGTTGCAGCCCGGCGCTGCACTCCATTCTGCATGCGTGGGCTTGGGCAAGTACTTCTCGCGCATCTGCTGATTGGCCTCAAAGCCACCGCAAGCGAGAATCACACCACGGCGCGCCGCGATCCGTAGCGTCTTGCCATCACGTTTGGCAATAACACCAACCACCCTGCCGTCTTCCTCAACCAGTTCTTCGAGGCCGGTATTCAGCCATAGCGGCACTTCTTTCCTGATCATCGCGTAGCGTAGCGATGCAGACAGGGCCTGGCCCAGTTTAAGACGCCGGTCACGCCGAGTTCTGAAACGCCATGGCAGGTCGATCCAGTAACTGAGCAGCAATTTGATGAACATCCATACCCAGCCCTTTTGCTTGGACAACAGGGTGTGTGCCTGCGCCTGAGTCATGCTGAGACGATTCATGATCAGTGTGCCGGGATAAGGCTCCCGCTGATTATCAAGCTCGTCACCCAGCAGGGTTGCGTCAAACACTGCCGGTTCCATGGAGCGGTGGCTCGCCTTGGCACCCTGTGTATGCATGAAGTAATCCGGATACTTAACCACCAGATCAAAATGCACATCGAACTCGTCTTCCATGTACTTGACCATGGTCGGGCCATTATCAAGGTAGGCATCCACGCGTTCGGGTTCAGTCTCGCCCTTGGTCAGGGTATGCACGTAGCGCCTGGCTGCCTCCAGTTCGTCGCTTCCGCCCCTGGCCTGAACCTGGTGATTGCAGGGAATCCAGATACCACCACCCGACACGGCGGTAGTGCCGCCATAGACTTTGTCTTTTTCAATCAAAAGGGTCGCAAATCCCTTGGCCTGGCTGCAGAGCGCGGCAGTCATCCCGCCGGCTCCTGAACCGACGACAACGACGTCGTATTCAGCGTCCCAATTACTCATGTCTAAGCACCCTATTTGATTCAGGCACTGAAAACGTCACGATGGCAATGAACCGCTTAATGCGTCAGCAAGGCAGCAACAGGCATCCATTGATACATGGGCTTACCGAACGGACGAGTGGAAGCAGTCGCATCCAGCGCAAGAGTTTTCAGATGAAGAAGTCGGCGTTTTCGGCACCCAATGCCACGGCCCCGAAGTTCTTCGCAAACTGATCCGGGTTATTGGCGTAGTGGCCTCGCGCAGCCTGAATATCGTTCAGGTAGCGGTGGTACGGCAACTGCGTGAAGATACCCTGCCCCCCAGTCGAGGAGAATATCTTCCAGGCATTCTGTGCACAGCGTTCAACGACCTGTGCAGCCTGATTGCGGAAGTGCAGACGCTGGTTAATATCATCCAGTGGCTGGCCAGCGCGAATCTTGCCCATCAGCACGTCAAAGTTGCGATCGAGAATCGTGGTCATCTCATCGATGGCATTGGTGGCATCGGCCACGGCCTGCTGCGCCAGGGGGTTGTCAGAGGTTTTAGCGCCCATGCTGCCAATCTGTGAACGGCCAAAACCAATGAACTCATCAAGCATACCCTGCAGTGCGCCGATGGCAGCAGTAGACACCGCACGTACGAAGATTTGCCCGAACGGCAGCTTGTAGAGGTCGGAGGTGAAAGTATCGCGACCGGGATTCGTGCCCATGAAGCCATCGCTGGCCTTATGCGTACGGTACTCAGGCACGAACACGTCTTCGACAACCACATCGTTACTGCCAGTGCCCTTGAGTCCCATCACATGCCAGGTATCGAGTACCTTGAAGTCGCTGCGCGGGATCAGGAAGGTACGGTATTCAGGCGGCTCGCCTTCTGCACCAAAGATCAATCCTCCCAAAAACACCCAGTCACAGTGATCAATACCACTGGAGAAAGCCCAGCGACCGGAGAACTTGAAACCGCCCTCTACCGGCGTAACCTGGCCCTTCGGCATATAGGTAGATGCAATCAGCACATCATTGCGCTCTGCCCATACATCGGCCGCCGCCTGTGGGTCAAACAGCGCAATTTGCCAGTTATGCACGCCAATCACGCCATAGATCCAGGCAGTCGACATACAGCCCTCTGCCAGGGTGCGCACGATGGCATAAAACACCTGTGGGTCCATCTCATAGCCGCCGTAAAGCTTTGGCTTGAGCACCTCGAAGAAACCCGCAGCCTGCATATCGGCCACTGTCTCTTTCGGCACGCGCCGATCGGCTTCACACTGGGCGGCACGCTCCTTGAGCGTCGGCACCAGGTCACGGGCGCGCTGGATTAATTCTTCCGGGGTAACGGTTTGTGACACGTCTTCTATCCGAGCTGACATTGTTTATTCCCTCTGGGAAGGCATTGCCGCATTCAGGTGCAGGCAATACATGAATGAATTCTTACGTGGGCCAGTTTCTACATCAGGCTGCTACCCTGCTTCACCCAAAATGATTAGCGCAGGCAAATAATAACCAACCGAACAATATTTAAAATCTACGCTATATTGATGAGTTCGGGCCTGTCCTGATTGCGTAAGATCGGCCAAATAACAGTATTAACATGTCCAGGCAGGAAGCGCTATGAGCCTTTTCCCCGAATTTCATGATCGTTACGGCCCCTGGGCTGTGGTGGCCGGTGCATCCGAGGGTATTGGCCGCGCCTACGCCCACGTGCTGGCCGAGCGTGGCATCAACCTCATCACGCTGGCACGGCGTGTCGAACCCCTGGAAAAGGATGCGCAGTTAATCCGCCGCAGGTATCGCGTTGAAGTCCGTCCCGTGTCACTCGACCTGGCCGCCCCGGACCTGGCCGAGCGCTTTGCCGAGCACATAGCGGGTATCGATGTGGGACTACTCGTATACAACGCCTGTTATTCCATCATCGGCGAGTTCCGAAATGTCTCGCTTGACGACTATCAAAAGACAATCGACGTCAATTGTCGTGGACCTGTTACCCTCGCGCATGCCATGGCACCACGCCTGATAGAGCGCGGTAAGGGTGGCATTATCCTGATGACAAGCATGGCTGGCTTCCAGGGCTCGGCATTGGTCAGTACTTACGCGGCTACCAAGGCCTTTGACACCATCCTGGGTGAAAGCCTGTGGACCGAACTCGGCCCGCATGGGGTCGACGCCATGGCCTGCGTCGCGGGCGCTACGGAAACACCCGATTTCCTGCGCAAGACACCAGCCGAGAAAAAAGCCAAGGCGTTCCCCATGAAGCCAGAAGCCGTGGCCCGCGAGGGCATAGCGGCGCTGGACAACCGACGCAATAAAGGCCCCATACATATTGTGGGTCAGATGAACCGTTGCGTGAATGCGTTTACCCGAATAATGAGCCATAAAGGCCGCACCCGCTTTTTCAGTAAAGCGACCCGTGATATCTATGAATCTGCCGTGGAGGCCTAAATGACACTCGCTATCGAACCCCAACCCAGCTTTACCACCAACGATATCGGCAAGCATTGCCTGGTTACGGGTGGTGCAGGCTATCTGGGCCGACGCATCGTGCGCCGCCTGCTTGATGCAGGCTGCAAGGTACGCAGCTTGGATGTCGTACCCCATGATCACGAAGGCGAAACCGGGGTCGAATGCGTAGTGGGTGACCTGCGTAACTTCAAGGATATCCAGACAGCCTGCCAGGGAATCGACACCGTTTTCCATGCTGCCGCCATCATTAAGATTCTGGAGGTCGCACGCCCTTCCCTGCGCCGCTTTGTCTACGACGTCAACGTGCATGGCACGCGCAATGTAGTGCGTGCGGCCGAGGCCGCTGGCGTCAAGGCACTGGTGCAGACTAGTACCTTCGCGGTTGTCATGGATCGTGAACTGATAGACAAGGACGAGTCACTGCCCTATGCGACCAACTCCAAGGATCTGTACTGCCTGACCAAGATCGAAGCCGAAAAAGCCGTCCTGAGCGGAGACAAGTCAGGGGGCCTGCGGACTTGCTCGCTACGACCCGGTGGCCTGTGGGGCTCCGATACCAACTGCATCATGATCCAGACCTTCCTGGACCAACTGGCCAAGAACAACTTCAAGGCCCTGATTGGCGATGGCAAGGCCACCATGGATAACACCCATGTCGAAAACCTGGTTGATGCCCAGTTGCTGGCTGCAAAGGCCCTGCGGCATAAGCCCGAAGTAGCCGGGGGCCAAGCCTACTTCATCCTGGACGGCGAGCCTGAAAATGCAATTGAATGGTTCCGCCCGCTGGCTGAGGGTCTGGGAGAAAAATTTCCGACCTTCCGCATTCCCGGCGCGCTGATGAGAGAAGTCGCCTGGCTCATGGAAGTGGCGCATTTCTTTGGCGCACCAGAACCTGTTGTAACTCGCCGCGGCGTACGCAACATGACGGAAAGCACCAGCTTCCGCATCACCAAGGCAGAGCGACATCTGGGCTATATCCCGCGTTATACACGCGCCAACGGCATCCCTGAACTGTTACCCATTGCACAGGCATACGTTGACCAGGTTCGCAACAATGCCAAGAGCGGCACTACACAGCTCGCCTGACCCATGAAAAAAGCCATCTACCTGCTCTGGTCGCGTAATGGTCAGCTATCGCCGGCAGAACGGCGCGTCGTGCTACTGGAGCGCTGCGCTCAGCCACTGAGGGACACCGGCGCAGATGGCATCCAGATCAACATTGCTGACGACTTGGCCACCACGCCATCACCCTCCCCCAAGCCGCTGTTTTCAGATCCGTTCATAGCCCAGGTCAATGTTTGGACTGATGACACCGCAATCCGAGATGCCTGCGAAGACATCCTGCAGGAAGCCGGCTTTGAGCTGGCCGGCTATCAGGTCGATGAATGGCTGTATTCAGATTACGGCGATAATCCACACGCGGATGTCCGTGACTGGTCAGATGGCGAACGCAGTCCAGGCATCCTGGCTGTCACTCTTCTACGCAAGCCCAAACGTGTCTCCAAGGATGACTGGATGCGCAGATGGTTTGGCCATCAATCCCCGATGAGCGAGTGGATGCAGCCGCGTACCCGCTATGTAAGACATATTGTCGAGCAGGTGCTGACCCCGGGTGCGGAGCATCTTGACGGCATCGTCGAAGAAGATTGGCCATCCGGTGAACATGTCACCAACTGGTTGCTTTTTTATGGCGCACGCAACCGTCTGCAGCTAATCAAACACATGTGGATCATGCTGCGTTCAGTCACGCGCATTCTTAACCTGTGGAATATAACCACTGTTATGATGAGCGAATACTTCATCAAGACACCACCTCAACCGCAGCAGGTTGGTTCCTGAGGGGGAAATACATGCAGGCCCTTGAACTTCGTATCCAGCAGGCAAATAACCTGAGGCAAAAAGGTCGCGTCTTCGAGAATCTACGCGACTATCAGCCTGCCTATCAGCACCACAGCTTTGAACTGGTTTCATACTTTTCTAACACAGAAACATTTGGATCAGCCCTGTGCAAAAGGAAGACCGCATGAACAAGCAATGGGACACATCCAACATGCCTGAGCAAAGCGGGCGTATTGCAATTGTTACGGGCTCCAATAGTGGACTGGGTTATGAAACCGCGGCAGCACTCGCGGCCAAGGGCGCAAAGGTCATCATGGCCTGTCGCACGCTGGCCAAGGCATCACCGGCCGCTGAGCGGATACGCAATTCGGTTCCCGGGGCGGATATCGAAGTCATGCAGCTTGATGTGGCCAATCTACACTCGGTACGTGACTTTGCCACCGCCTATAACGAACGTTTCAAGCAGTTGGACATACTGATCAACAATGCGGGCGTGATGGGCTGCCCCACCCGTGAAACCACGGTTGACGGATTCGAAATGCAATTTGGCACCAACCACCTGGGGCCCTTTGCGCTTACAGGACTCCTGATGCCGCGCTTGCAGAACACTCCCGGGTCACGTGTTATTGCCGTAGCCAGCATCGCCCACCGTAATACCGATGGCATGGACTTGGATGACCCGAACCTGGAAAAGGCCTATAAGCCTTTCGATGCCTATGCCAAGAGCAAGCTCGCCAACCTGCTTTTCATACGGGAACTGGATCGCCGCCTGCGTGCGAAAGGTGCCGACATCATTGCTGCCAGTGGTCACCCCGGCTATTCGGCCAGCAATATCGGCTCTGCCGCCAACCCAAACAACAGCGCCTTCAAGAGCCTGATGTTCAAGCTGGGCAACTTGTTTGCCATGCCAACAAAGAAAGGCATGCTCTCGATACTTTGCGCAGCGACGGATCCAGATATCGAGGGCGGAGACTTCATCGGCCCCAAGGGTCTGTACGGCTTTTACGGCTGGCCATCCAAGTCCATACCCAAGGAGACGGCCAGAGACGATGCCGTAGCCAAGCGACTGTGGGAAATATCGGCTGAGTTAACGGGCGTTTCCTATCTCGACTAGCCGGAAAACCGACTGATCTAGCCACTGCGCTAAATCGGGGTTATTCTCTCTCGGTCAATAAGGTAGTGCGATGAGCGTAACTTATTGTTGTAAATAACATACGGGAGACACCATGCGAGCTGCGATTCTAACTACAAGTCTAATTACAAGCTGTTTGAGCATTGCCCTCATTGGCAGCGCTTACGCAGCAGCTACTGCTGAGGAAATTGCAAAACTCGGTGGCGATGAATTGACCTGCATGGGCGCCGAACGCGCGGGCACTGAGAGCGGCGTGGCTGAGTACACGGGTAAGTGGTACAAGACCTGGCCAGGCGTGAAATCCGAGTATGGGTATGAACCCGGGCCTTACGCTGATGAGAAGCCGTTGTTCACCATTACTGCAAGCAACATGGCAGAGCACGCAGACAAGTTGAGCGAAGGCCAGAAAGGCATGTTCAAGAAATACCCGGATGCCTTCAAGATGCATGTCTACCCCAGCCACAGGGATTTCAGGTTCGCGGACTACGCCTGTGATGCAGTCAAGAAAAATGCAGCCGAGGCCAAGATCAACCCTGATGGGCTCGGCATCTTCGGTTACGGCGGCGGCCACCCCTTCCCCTTCCCCAAGAACGGAGTGGAAGCCATCTGGAACGTCATCAAACCACATCGTGCCTATTCAGAATCCGTAACCTACGACACGGCCGATGTGTATGAAAATGGCACCATCGCCTGGGGCAAGTCAGACTTCAAAACCATGAACCCGGGCAACAACCCCAACCCGGATGAGCGCCTGAACTTTGACTCCAAGGTGGACGGTTATTTCTACGTAAAGACGCTGCTGCCCTCACGCTCCAATGGTGAAGTCGCAGTGGGCTTCCAGCCCAATAGTTATACCAACGACACCACCCAGGCCTGGCAATACAACCCCGGTATCCGCCGCGTACGCAAGGCACCTGAAGTGGGCTTCGACTACCCCGTGCCACCAGCGGGTCTGCGCACCGTGGACGACGACTACATCTTTAACGGCTCACCCGAGCGGTATACCTGGAAGCTGGTTGGTAAGAAAGAAATCTACGTGCCTTATCACAACTTCAAGATCAACGACCCGGCCGTCTCCTACAAGGAACTGATCACGCCCAAGACCATCAACCCCGACTACATGCGCTATGAACTGCATCGTGTGTGGGTCATTGAGGCGAACCTGAAAGAAGGCGTGCGGCACATCTACAAGAAACGCACCATTTATGCTGATGAAGATACCTGGCTGGCGATCATGTCTGATAGCTATGACAACCAGGATCAGCTATGGCGCGTCAACTGGGTGGCCTACTTCTATTCGCAGGAGTCGGGTACGTTCCACCGCTCCGTATCGCTGTATCACAACCTGACTTCAGGGGCCTATGAGGCCACCTACCTGAGCAACGAGAGCAACAACTGGTGGCGCCTCAACCAACCCATGTCTACCCAGGAATTCAGTCCGCAGGCGGCAGCGCGAGCCGGGCAATAAGCATTCCTGGTGCTTACCACAACGCCGGCCTCGTGCCGGCGTTTTCTATCCCCTGGTCCCAATCAGCCATACGGGTGATTCGCCGATCGCATATCTGGGTTGAACTAGCAGGCTAAAGGGAGACACCACCATGGCCATCAGTGAACTCGCATCCCTGCAGCAAGGCATTCTCGTTTTCCTGCTGGGCTTATCGTTACTGACTTTTCTGGGCACCCTGTTCAAGACCAATGCCTATGGTCGCCATATGCAGGGTAATGAGAAACTGACCTTGCCTGCCCTGCCAGCCTGGTTGATCTTTGAGTGCCCCCAGTGGTGGGCGTTTGCCCTGACCTTCTGGGGCCTGACCTGGTTGTATACGGAGCTGGCCCCCAGCCTGCCGGCCATCGTACTGTTTGCCCTGTGGCAGACCCATTACTGCTACCGCGCAATCATCTACCCGCTACGCATGCAGGATCGCGCCAAGCGTTTCCCGCTCAGCGGCGTGGTGTTTGGTTTTGCATTCAATGCAGTGAATGGATTCGTCAATGGTTTTGCCGTCATCACCGCCACCCATCTATGGGGCCATGACTGGTTTTCCGACCCCCGGTTTCTCATCGGACTATTGATTGCCGTGACCGGCTGGTGGATCAACTTTCACAGCGATAGCATCCTGATCAACCTGCGCAAACCGGGTGAGACTGGTTACAAGATTCCATACGGTGGCATGTTCAAGTATGTATCCAGCGCCAACTACTTCGGCGAGATCCTGTTGTGGTGTGGTTGGGCGCTTATGAGCTTCACAAGCGCGGGCCTGGTATTCGCCTTGTTCACCGTTTCCAACCTGCTTCCAAGAGCCCTGTCGCATCATCGCTGGTATCGCGAAAAGTTTCCTGATTACCCCGCTGATCGCAAGGCCATTATTCCTAAATTGCTGTAGAGAACACCAATGTCTGAATCACTCGAGAAACGCCTGGCCCAGCTGGAGGCCATCGAACAAATCCGCACACTGAAGTCCCGTTATCTCGCCTGCTGTGACGCCAAGGACCCGGAAGGCATGCGTGCCTGCTTTGCCGACGGCCGCGTTCATATCGACTATGGCGCAGTCGGCACTTTTGATAACGCCGACGACCTGAAAACCCTGTACACACAAATGGCCTGTCATCCGCACATGGTCGAAATGCATCATGGCAGCAATCCACGTATCGAGATGATTGATGCCAGCCATGCCAGGGGCCGCTGGGCATTGACCTACCAGCTAATCAACACCCAGATGAATACCCTCACACAGCTGGGTGGCGAGTATGAAGATGAATATCAGCTATTCGGTAGCGAGTGGAAAATTGTGGCAACCCGTTTCACGGTCACCTCGACTTTGGCTGTGCAATTATCCGAAACGGCCATGCAACCGCTGTTCGCCGGTCGCCAGATGTCCATGCCGGACGCGGGTTAGCCATTAATGGCAGCAATACGCTGCTGGGTTTCCTGATTCAGTGACAGGCCATCATCAGAAAGCAGTATCGCCGCCGTCTTCGGGGTGCAGAAATTGCGTACAAAATCCGCCTGTATCCGGCTGATCACGACTTCAGCAGGCTCCTGCATCTCAGCCATGACCCAGTTCGCCAGACGGGTTTGCTGCAGGGCCATCAACAGGCGCGCCATATCCTCGGGCTCGCCCGCCATGAACAGTCCGGCGTTAATACCCCAGCGAAACACCTGCTGCATGACAGCCAGGCCTCGTTCCCACATCTGCTGCTCATCGCTACTGGCCTGGGCTGCCGTGTGATACCAGGCGTAGCCTTCCTGCAACTGCATACGCAGATAGTCGGGATGTTCAAGCAGGTAGCGCAGGTTAATAGCGGTCAACCACAGCAGTTGGTCGATAGACTGCGGTTGCGTGAGCAGGGCTTCACCCCTGGCCATCACCTCTTCCAGCATCTCGGTATCGCGCGCGATCAGAATCGCTCGATACAACTCTGACTTGCCAGGGTAGCTCTGATACAGCTTGGCCAGTGAAATGGTTGCCGCGCTGGCGATATCCTGCATGCGGGTCGCCGCAAAACCCTGATCCGCAAAGATACGCTCGGCGACTGCCATGATGTGCTCTCGGTACAAAGCATCGCGGGCTTCACGTAACTCGCTCGACTGCGGCCGCCGTCCACGCGAGCGCGTCGCCTCCAGAGCCGCCTGCTTGGCCTCTTTGTTCTCTGACCCCTTTGCTGACCGGCGTGTCGATGCTTTAGCCATGTCGAACCATTATTTTGCTATCGGTATTGACAGATTAGTAATTTACATTTCTAATACAGTAATTGCAATTTCTTTATTTAGGCATGAGCGTGACTACAGCGTCGGATCAACACAGCCCGCAGTGCTATGACTATGTCGTCATTGGTGCCGGTTCGGCCGGCTGTATTGTCGCAGCCCGGCTCGCCGAGCATCACAGCGTGTTGCTCCTTGAGGCCGGCGAACCCGCAACCAAAAATCCCGAAACGCTCTCCGCAGACGGCTTCAAGTATGCCTTTGCCAACGATGACCTGATGTGGCACCGCATGACCCTGCCGCAGGCCGCAGCCGCTAATCGTCGGCTGTATGCCGGCACCGGACGCGGCATGGGTGGTAGCGGTTCGGTAAATGGCATGGTCTATACCCGCGGCGACAAACGTGACTTTGCGCATTGGCCTGCTGGCTGGCGTTGGGAAGAGCTCTCCCCTGCCTTTGCAGCCGTTGAAGAGCAGCTCGGTATTCGGTCACGACCAGCGACACCTTTTGCGCAACGCTTTATTGATGCCAGTACACAGGCCGGCTTTAAGCGCAAGGACGGCATGAATGACGGTGAACTGGCGGGGGTCGTGGGCTGTAACGACATGAACTACGCCGGCGACAACCGCCGCAGTTCCTATGCGGCCTATCTCCATGACCGCCCGCTACCCAACCTCAAGATCATCACCGGTGCGCTCACCCAGCGTTTAGTGTTTGATGATTCTCATACCGCGAAAGGCGTCGAGTATCGCGCGAACGGCATGCAGCACCGGGCCGATGTACGCGGCGAGATCATCCTCTGCGCAGGCGCCCTTGAAACCCCCAAGCTGCTGATGCTGTCGGGTGTGGGGCCGCGCGCAGAACTTGAAGCCCACGGTATTCCAGCCGTGCTGGACGCACCGGGTGTTGGGAAAAACCTGCAGGACCACCCCAACGTATGCCTGTTCTACCGCACGCGTGAAAATGTCGATTTCAGCTATCCCCAGGTTTATGCCTTTGACACAGCTGAACGCCAGGCAGGCGAAACCCCATCCGCGCCCGATACCTGCTTTGTGTGCTATGCCGCACCGGCATCCATCAAGCAATCCATGTTACGCATGGTGCCAGTACTGGCACTACCCGGGCCTTTGTACGCAATCCGGCCTCTGCGTCGCCTGCTGCGTGGAATAATCCATGCTGCCTTCGCCCTGCCCTCGCTCAAACGGTACGTGGCGGGGGTATTCGGCATTGTCGTCATACTGGGCAAGCCCACCTCGCGCGGTAGCCTGAGGCTGGCCTCAGCCAACCCTGCCGATAGCGCATTGATTGACCCCAACTATTACGCCACCGAGCAGGATCGTCAGACCATGGCCGCAGGGGTCAGCAAGGCGCGCCGGATTGCTGGCCAGAAGGCCCTGGAGGGGGCCAGACCGCTGTCTGCCGGTGCCCGGCAGTCAAGCGGAAAGAAACTATGGGGTTGGATTAACGCCGCCACCATGACGACTTTCCATTACTGCGGTTCCTGCCGCATGGGCGAAGATGACAACAGCCCGGTCGATACGCAATTGCGCGTCAAGGGACTCAAAAACGTCAGGGTGGCCGATGCCTCCGTCATGCCGGAGATTCCTGTCTCCGCACTCAATTCCCCCAGCATGATGATCGGTTACCGCGCCGCTGATTTCATCCTGGCCGAAAGAAACCAGACCCATCATTCAAGAGATGCCGCATGAGTACTGTTCAACCACTACCCACCGCCCAGCAACGCTCTATTGACTGCTTCAACCCGGCTACCGGGGCAAAGCTGGGCATGGTCCCGGCTGCCTCACCATCGGAAGTCCAGGCAGTGATCGAGCGTGCCCGTAACGCACAGAAAGCCTGGTCTCAAAGCAGCTTCAGGCAGCGTAAGGCTGTGCTTGGCCATATGCTGGATCACATTCTTGAGCATGCCGACGAGATCTGTGCGGCCGTGGTCGAGGACAGCGGCAAGACCTGGGAAAACGCCATGCTCGGCGAGATCATGACGGTCTGTAACAAGATTCGCTGGTTGATGAAATACGGGGAAAAGCACCTGCGCACCGAGAAAGTGCCGACCGGCATCCTGATGCACAAGAAAGGCCGCATTGAATACCGCCCACTGGGCGTCGTTGCCTGCATCGTGCCCTGGAACTACCCCTTTCAGAATATCTTTGGCTCGCTGGTCGCCCCGCTGTTTGCCGGCAATGCTGTTTTGATCAAGGCCTCCGAACAGGTTGCCTGGTCGACCCGGCGCTTCCAGCAAATACTCGATGAAGCCCTTGGCAAAGAAGGTTTCTCGCCGGATACAGTGCAAATCATCAATGGCTACGGAGAGACAGGCGCGGCGCTGGTCCGCGGCGGCGTACAGAAAATCCTGTTTATCGGCTCCGTCGGCAACGGCCGCCGCATAGTGGAAGGCAGCGCCGAGCACCTCACACCGACCGTCATGGAGTTGGGCGGCAAGGATCCGCTCATCGTCTGCGACGATGCCAATCTCGAGCAAGCCCTGCATTCGGCGCTTGGCGGTTGTTTTATCAACCTGGGCCAGAACTGTATCGCCTCTGAGCGGATTATCGTGCAGGCGCCTGTTTACGACCGCTTTGTCACCGAGATAACGCGCATGGCCAGCGCCATGCGGCAGGGTATTCCTGATGCACCCGGCACGCTTGATACCGGCGCCATCACCTCGCCATTGCAGATCAAGGTCATCGATGAATTGGTCAGTGACGCACTGGCCAATGGTGCCCGTGCAGTGGTCGGAGGCCAGCTACCCGACCAGGCCAGGGGCAATTATTACCCGCCCACCGTGCTGGTGGACGTCACACCGGACATGCGTATTGCCAATGAGGAAGTGTTTGGCCCGGTCATGTTGATCTTCAAGGTTAAAGACGATGCCGAAGCCATTACGCTGGCCAATAGCACTGACTTCGGACTGCACTCCTCGATCTTTTCACAGAACCGCCAACGGGCAGAACAGATTGCCGCGCAACTGGAATGTGGCGCATCCGTGATCAATGACTTTGGCATGTGCTATCTGAACCAGGACCTGCCCTTTGGCGGGGTCAAGTATTCAGGCTTTGGGCGCATGAACGGGCGTGATGGCCTGCGCGCCTACACCAATGCCAAGGCCGTCCTGACCGATCGTTTCTGGTTTCAGGTGCCACCCAAACTCTACCCGGTCAAGCCGGGTGACTACGAAAAGGCCCGTAGCAGCATCCGTCTGCTGTTTGCCCGGCGCTGGACAGACAAATTAAAGGCACTCATCAGTCTCGTGAGGAAAGCATGAACACTACCTTCTTTATTATTCTCGCCGCCATCATGCTGTATGACGGCCTGTTGATGACCTGGCTGTCGTGGGCAGCGACTTCTTCAAGCTTGAAGAAGTATCGTATCCGCACACCCAAAACCTATCAGATACCGGCCCTGCGCAAGCACATCAATACAACCCTTAATAACCTCATGTCGCTGGGGCTGTTTCTCGGCTTTCTGTATTTCTTTGGCGATCAGGCGCTGTATAGCGGCTGGCCCGGTGCAGCGCACCTGCTGGGTGAGTCGCTGGCCGTACTGTTGCTGTATGACTTTCTCTATTACTTCTACCATCGCGGCATGCACCATCGCCTTGTGCTGAAATACGTCCATCGCGTTCATCACATGGTGCGTTTTCCCACTGCCAATGAGAGCATTTTTTTACACCCGCTGGAGGCCATCGGTGCCATCATCCTCCTGTGCGGTTCCGTGCTCCTGTTCGGCCCCATCAGCAGCACCTCGTTTTTAGTGGTTTTCTTCGTGTATTCCACCGTCAATATCCTGGTCCACAGCAACCTGGACATACCGCACCCGGCATTCCGGCTGCTCAACTTCTGGGCCAGGGCACATGACGTGCACCACGCGAAACTCAAGTACAACTATTCGTCGATTTTCCCTTTCTGGGATCAGGCTTTTGGCACTTTCAAGTAGGAACTATCAATGACTGCATCACGAAAAATTCTTGTCACCGGCGGCTGCGGCTTCATCGGCAAAGCACTCGCTGAAGGGTTCATCGCCAGTGGCCACGAGGTTACTGTGCTGGACATGTCTGACCGTAACCTGCCAGCGGGCGCGCAATACATTCAATGCGACATCCGCGATAAAGACGCCGTGCTTAAGGCCTGCGAGGGCATGGACAGCATTGTTCACAATGCCTCGCTGGTGCATACCGCACAAAGCCGGGTGGAAGACATCTGGGCGGTGAACTATACCGGCAGCCTGAACATCATCGAGGCCTGCAAGACTCATGAAATCAAGCGTCTGGTCTACATCAGCTCGGCCAGTGCCGTGTATGAGGGCGAGGATATCGAGAACGGCGATGAAACGCTGCCGTACTCCAGCATTTCCCAGGCACCCTATGCCGACAGCAAGATCCAGGCTGAAAAAGACATGCTCGCCTTTTCAGGCACGCAAGGCATACAGGTCTGCGCCATCAGGCCGCATGTGGTTTTCGGCGCCGGTGATAACCGATTCATTCCTGCCATCCTGGAGAAAGGCGAACAGGGTAAGCTCAAGCGCGCTATCGGCAATCGCGACAAGCTGTCTGACTTCACCTATATCAGCAACCTGGTTGATGCAGTTATCACCGCTGAAGAGAAACTGGTTGAAGGTTCGCCTGTCTGTGGCCAGGCCTACTTCATCACCAATGGCGAACCCATGGCTTTCTTCGATTTCATTGAAAAATTCCTGATGGAACTGGGGCATCCACCGATCACCGGCAAAGTACCCTACTGGCTCGCCTATTCAGTGGCGGCCATTGTCGAGGGCTGGGACACGCTCAAGGGCGGCACGCTGAATGCAGAGAATGGTTTGACGCGTTTTGCCGTGAAGTACATGGTCACGCATCACTACTTCAGCATCGAAAAGGCCAAGCGGGATCTGGGCTGGCAGCCAAAGGTCTCCCTGGCTGAGGGCATCCGGTTGACGATTGAAGACCTCGGCTTGAAGCAACCGGCCAAGGCGGCCTGATCTCACACTTTTGTATGAGACGCTGAAATGCATGCTCCGTCACAATAGGCATCCACTTTTTAACTCAACGCCTTGAGGGACATGCATTGCTTTCCCGTGGCGTCGTTTGATACTGGGCATACCCAACGGAAAAAGAATGCGTACAAGGAAGTGCAACAAGTATCTCCAGCTCGGCTCTTTAGTCTTTTTGATAGCCGGTCTTTTCGGCTGCGGCGATAACGCCGGCCCAGCAGACGGGTCCTCCTCACGGGGACAACAGACAAGCTCGGCCTACAGCACGGCACGTGGGGCCAGCAGTGTACTGCCCGCGCCCGTCACCACCGGCCCGATTGAAGGAGGAATTCGTGGTCGCCCCTGGGGCGGCACCTCGAAGACACTCGCTCCGCTCGAACCCTTCGATTTCATCCAGGAAGAATACTTTTACAGCAGCACTGCCGAGGCCCGTGACAACAAGGGCAACCCACTGGGCAGTACGGCCGGCTTCACCAGCCGCCTGCTGGTACAGCGCCCACGCCTGCCTGAAAACTTTAATGGCACGGTCCTGGTGGAGTGGTTCAACGTCACCGGGCAAATGGAACAAAGCGTGCAATGGGCCATGAATCGGTCTGAACTGTTGCGCGAAGGCTATGCCTACGTCGGGGTGTCGGTGCAGGAAACCGGCATGACCACCAGTCCGATGGCCATCAAAACCTGGGACCCGGTCCGCTATGCGCCCCTCTCTCACCCGGGTGATGCCTATGAGTTCGATATCATGTCACTGGCGGCGCGCGCCCTGTTTGCCCATGACGGACCGGCCCCACTCGGCCACCTGGTTCCCCAACGCGTCATTGCTGCTGGACAGTCGCAATCGGCCGCACTCCTTATCTCCTACGCCAACCGTGTGCACTCCGATCACCAGGTATTCGACGGATTCTTTATCCATTCCTACCCTGGTCCCATATCCGCCGATGTCGATGTACCCGTCCTGATGTTCCTGACGGAGGCAGAGATGGAAGGACTGACTTCACCACAATCGCAAGCCACATCACAAGGCGGAAACGAGCTGCAAGACACGATAAGTGGG